>DASVIK010000055.1:0-11859 GCA_036382135.1 Candidatus Limnocylindrales bacterium
ACTCGGGGACGAGCCTCAGGCTGGCGACCGGCCTGCTCGCCGGCTTGCCGCTGACCGCCGTCCTGACCGGCGACTTCTCGTTGCGGGGCCGTCCGGTCGCTCGTATCATCGAACCGCTGCGGTCGATGGGGGCGCAGCTCCACGCCCGCCGGAACGACTCCCTTCCGCCTGTCACCGTGGTCGGCCATACCCCGCTCCGGGCAACGGACGTCACGACCAGGGTCCCGAGCGCACAGGTCAAGTCGGCCGTCCTGCTGGCGGGCCTCCGAGCCGTCGGGCGGACGACGGTCCGGGAAGCGGTCGCGACGCGCGATCACACGGAGCGGATGCTCAGGGCGCGCGGCGTGCCGGGGGAGCGCAACGACGTCGAGGCAGCGCTGCCGACGGACGGCCGGCTCGTCGCCTGGACAGTACAGGGAGGGATGCGCGTGCGATCGGTCACCGAACGGGTTCCGGGCGATGTCTCGGCGGCCGCGTTCTGGCTCGTCGCCGGCGCCATCCACCCGGACGCGGACCTGACCCTCCGGGGCGTCGGCGTCAACCCCACCCGACGGGCGGTCCTCGACCTGCTGTGCGCGATGGGCGCCGACATCGAGGAACGCGTGGAACGGCCCGACGACGGTGTCGGCGAGCCCACCGCGGACCTGACCGTCCGATCGTCGGAGCTGCGCGCCATCGAGATCGGCCCGGCCGAGGTCGCCGCGGCGATCGACGAGGTCCCGATCCTCTGCCTGGCGGCCAGCCAGGCCCGAGGAACGACCGTGATCCGGGGCGCCGGCGAGCTGCGGCACAAGGAATCGGATCGGCTGGCCGGCATCGCCGCGGGGCTCCGCGCGCTGGGCGCGAACATCGCGATCGACGGCGACGATCTCCGGATCACCGGCCCCACCGCGCTCCGCGGGGCGGCCACGGACAGCCTCGCCGACCACCGGCTGGCGATGACGTTCGCGATCGCCGGCCTCGTCGCGAGCGGCCGGACCCTCGTCTCGGGGCCGGGCAGTGCCGTCATCTCGTACCCCGGCTTCTTCGACGAACTCGAAAGGGTGCAGGCGTGAGCAAGCGCGTCGTCCTCATCGGTCACCCTGTGGCCCACTCGCTGTCGGGGCCGATGCTCCAGGCCGCCTTCGACGAGCGTGGCATCGACGCGCGTCACGAGCTGCTCGACGTGACCGTGCCCCAGCTGGCCGGCGTCATCGAGGAGGTGCGCGGGTCCGATTTCCTGGGCGCCCAGGTCACGATCCCGCACAAGGAGCGGGTCGTGGCGCTCCTCGACCGCCTCACCGAGGAGGCCCACGCGACCGGGGCGGTCAACACGATCACCAAGGAGGGCAAGCGCCTGGTCGGCCACAACACGGACGTAGCCGGGTTCAAGGTCGCCCTCGACCGGCTCGTCGGGCGTCAGAAAATGCCCAAGCAGGCGGTCGTGCTGGGGGCCGGCGGCGGCGGCCGGGCGGTCGCCTATGGCCTCATCACCGGTGGATTCCAGCGGGTCGTCATCTTCAACCGCCATCTCCATCGAGCCGAGGCCCTGGTCAAGTTCTTCACGAAGAGCGCCGCCCACATGGAGCTGCGGGCGATGCCCTGGCACGTATCGATCATCGAATCGGAGCTCACCAGGACCCGGGTCCTGATCAACGCCACGTCCATCGGGCTCCACGGCGACGCGTCGCCGCTGCCGGCCGAGATCATCCCGTCGGGCCTCCTGGTCCTGGACCTCATCTACAACCCGCCGCAGACGCGCTTCCTGCGCGAGGCGGCGGCCGCGGGCGCGGACGCCACGAGCAACGGCATCGAGATGCTCCTGAGCCAGGGGACGGCGCAGTTCGAGCTGTGGACCGGCCAGGCCGCCCCGACCGAGCTGATGCGCGAGCGCCTCGAAGCGGCCCTGGCGGCACGCGAGGAATCCGCGGACGACGCCGCCACCGATGCGTCCGTGGCCGGGACCGCCGCAGCCGCGCTCAACGCGGCCGACTAGCCGGTGGGACGCCTGCGATTCCTGACGGCGGGCGAGTCCCACGGCCAGGCGCTCGGTGTCACGGTCGAGGGCCTGCCGGCCGGCCTCGCGCTGAGCGCCGATGAGCTGGCGGTCGACCTGGGCCGCCGGCAGCGCGGCTACGGCCGTGGCGCCCGCCAGGCGATCGAGCAGGATCGGGCCGAGATCCTGGCCGGCGTCCGTCACGGCCGGACGCTCGGCTCGCCGATCCTCCTCCAGGTCCGCAACCGCGACTGGGAGAACTGGACCAGGGTCATGCAGGTCGAGGCGCTCAGCGAGTCCGAGGCGGCCGAGCTCGCGGCGCGTGCCGAGAGCGGCGAGGCGCGGGCGACGCCGGTGACGCGCGTTCGACCCGGCCACGCCGACCTGGCGGGCGCCCTGAAGTACGGCTTCGATGACGTGCGCAATGTGCTCGAACGTGCCTCCGCGCGCGAGACGACCGCCCGCGTCGCCGCCGGCGGGATCGCCCGCGCCTTCCTGCGCGAGCTGGGCATCGAGGTCTGGTCGTTCACGGCCGAGGTCGGCGGCGTGGCGCTTGACCCGGCGAACTGCACCCGCTCGCGCGACGAGGCCGATACCTCGCCGCTGCGCTGCCCGGACCCCGACGCGGAGGTCCGGATGATCGCCCGGATCGACGAGGCGCGCTCGAATGGCGACACGGTCGGCGGCGTGTTCGAGGTCGTCGCCCACGGCGTCCCGATCGGGCTCGGGAGCTACGTCCACTGGGACCGGCGCCTGGACGGGGCCCTCGCCGCCGCCGTCATGAGCATCAACATCGTCAAGGGCGTGGAATTCGGGCTCGGCTTCGAGCAGACGCGCCGCTTCGGGTCGCAGGTCCACGACGTCATCGAGGGCCGCTCGCCCGACGGCCGCTGGATCCATCGCACGAACAACGCCGGCGGGCTCACCGGCGGGGTGTCGAACGGCGAACCGATCGTGGTCCGGGGGGCGGTCAAGCCGATCTCCACGCTCGCCCGGCCGCTCCCCTCGGCCGACCTCCTGAGCGGCGAGCCGGTCGCCAAGGCACATTACGAGCGCAGCGACATCAGTGTGGTCCCGGCGGCCGGCGTCGTGGGCGAGGCCATGGTCCTCCTCACCCTGGCCGACTTCGTCCTGGACAAGTTCGGCGGCGACTCCATCGCCGAGACCGCCGACAATCTCGCCCGTTACCGCGAGCGGATCGCCCGCCCGCGAAGCGACGGCGCGGCGCCGATTCCGCAGGCCGGCAGCGACGTCGCCGGTTCCGGCGGCGACGACTGACGCCGATGGACATCGTCCTCGTCGGGCTGCCCGGCAGCGGCAAGAGCGCGGTCGGCCGACGGCTCGCCCACCGTCACGGCGCCACGTTCATCGATCTCGACGACACGATCGAGGCGTCCGCCGGCCGGCCGATCCCCGCGATCTTCGAGGCCGAGGGCGAGGCGGGTTTCCGGGTCCGGGAGGCCGCGGCCGTGGAGGCGCTCGGCGAGCCCGACCCGGCGGTCAACGTGCGGAGGGTCATCGCGACGGGCGGCGGGACGGTGGTCGACCCACGCAACCGCTGGCGGCTCACCCGCGGCCGGATCGTCGTGTGGCTCGACGGTCGCCCGGAGGCCCTCGCCCAGCGCCTCCGCCACAGTCGCACGGTCCGGCCGCTCATCGCCGGCCGCGACCCGATCGGGGCGGTCCGCGCGCTGCTCGCCACGCGCGAGCGCTTCTACGCGGCGGGCCACCGGATGAACGCGCTGGCCGAGCCCGGCGGGATCGCCATGGCCATCGAGGAGCTGGTCGCCACCGGGATCGGACCCGCCGCGCGGCTCCTCGACGCCGAGACGAAGATCGGGCGGTTCGTGATCGGCGACGGCATCGCCGCGGAGGCGGTCGACGACGCGCTCGCTCGCCTGGATGCGCGACGCGCGATCCTCGTGTCGGAGCCCGGGGCGTGGGCAGCGGCCGGCGCGGCGATCGCCGACGAGCTCCGGCGCCGTGGACGCACGGTCGAGGTCGTCGAGCTCGCGACCGGCGAGGCGGCCAAGCGCCTGGCGGTGATCGAGACCGCGGCGCGAGCCCTCGCCCGCCTGCGGGCCGAGCGGCGAGAACCGCTCGTGGCGATCGGAGGCGGCGCGCTCGGTGACGCGGCCGGGCTGCTCGCCGCGCTCTGGCAGCGGGGCGTGCCGGTCATCCACGTCCCCACGACGCTCGTCGCCCAGATCGACTCGGCCATCGGTGGCAAGACCGCCGTCGACCTGCCCGAGGGCAAGAACCTGCTCGGCGCCTTCCACCAGCCGTCGGCGGTGATCATCGACGTCGGCCTGCTCCGCAGCCTGCCCGAACGCCAGGTCCGGGCCGCGCTCGGCGAGGCGGTGAAGATGGCGATCCTCGGCGACGAACGCCTGCTCGAGCTCCTCGAGCGCGACGGCGAGGCGATCGCCCGGGGTGACGAGGCGGCCTTCGAGTCGGGCGCGATCGCCGAGCTCGTCGAACGCACCATGTGGGCGAAGGTCGAGGTCGTCCTCGTCGACGAGCGGGAACAGGGCGCGGCCGGCGGCCGGATCGCGCTCAATCTCGGCCATTCGGCCGGCCACGCGTTCGAGGCGGCGGCAGGCTACGAGGCGCTCCTGCACGGGGAGGCGATCGCCTACGGACTGCGGGTCGCCTGCCGGCTCGGCGTCGCCATGGAGCTGACGCCGCAAGTGCGGGCGGACCGCGCGGAACGGCTGCTCGACGCGCTCGGACTCGGGCTCGGACGACTCCCGTACCCGGCCGGAGACGTCCTGGGCCTCCTCGGCGCCGACAAGAAGCACGCGGCCGGCCACCTGCGCTGGGTCCTGCCCACCGCCGACGGCGTCGTGGTGCGCTCCGATGTGCCCGGGGAGCTCGTCGCCGAGACGATCGCCACCGTTCTCGCGGTCCCGGCCGGCGCGCCGGCCGGAGCCGGGTCCGCGAAGGCATCCAGCCGATGACGACCGTCCTCGTCCTCGAGGGGCCGAATCTCAACCTCCTGGGCACGCGCGAGCCGGAGATCTACGGTTCCGCCACGCTCGAGGAGATCCACGCCGGGATCGCCGCGCGGGCGGCCGAGCTCGGCCTTGCGGTCCGGTTCTTCCAGTCGAATCACGAGGGCGCCCTCATCGATCGCCTGCACGAGCGCGACTTCGACGTCGCGATCGTGAACGCCGGCGGGCTGACTCACACCTCGGTGTCCCTGCGGGATGCGCTCCTGGCGGTGCAGCGGCCGTTCATCGAGGTCCACCTCTCGGACCCGGCCACGCGCGAGCCGTTCCGGGCCGTGAACTTCCTGAGCGATGTCGCCCTCGAGTCGATCGTCGGGCGGGGCGCCGCCGGCTACGACCTCGCCCTCGAGTCGATCGCCCGCCGGCGCGCCGAGGGGACGGTGGCCGGTGGCTGACCGCACCGCGCCGGCCCCCGAATCCGCGGAGCTGCGGCGGCTGCGCCGGCGGATCGACGCCATCGACCGGCGGATCGTCGTGCTGCTCAACGAGCGGACGGAGCTCGCGCGGTCGGTCGGCCGGGTCAAGGCAGCCGACGGGCGTCGCGCGATCCGTGACATCGAGCGCGAGCGCGAGGTGCTCCTCCGGGCGACGATGGCGAACCTGGGTCCCTTGCCGCAGGCAGAGCTGCTGACGATCTACCGGCGGCTCATGGCGGCCGCCCGGGCGCTCGAGGCACGAGATCGGCGGCACGGCCCGGGCTGAGCCGGTCCTTGCCGAGTCAGCCCGCGCGGTATTCGGCGACGCGCGCCTCGACGAGCGCGCGCACGAGCTCCGGCGGGAGCGGCTCGGCGGGCAGGAAGTTGATCGTCCCCTTCCAGAGCCGATAGCCGGCGAGCTCGGCCGCATGCGCCACGGTCGGTGCCTTGCCCGCATAGAAGGAGCAGTGCTTCTTCGTCGCGCCGAAGCCGACGAACCAGCGCCCATCGAGCTTGAACGCGGGCATGCCGTAGGCGATCGTTTCGACGGCCTCCGGCGCGGCCTCGTGGATCTGCTGGCGGAGCTGCTCGAGCGCGGCGCGCTTGTCGTCCGGCACGCCGGCCAGGTACTCGTCGATCGTGGCCGCAGGCATCGTCGCTACCCGGGAACCGGCGCGGACCGGTCCTCGATCTCCCAGGCGTGGTCGAGGGCGTGCCAGGCGATCCGGCGGGCCGCATACCGGGCGGGCCACTTGCGACCGGCGAGGGGCGAGCCGTCGGATGGCTGGCTGAGGATGGCAAGCATCGCGCCACGATCCGTGGCCACCGCGGTACGATCCGTGGGGTCGGGCTGAGCGACCCGCAAGCCCATCTCGCGCGAGTAGTACCACTCCGCCTCCACGACGTGGGCCACGATCTTCTCGCGGTCCCGGCCGCCACCGCGGGGTCCCTTCCGCAGCTCCGCGGGCGCCACGGCGACGACCCGCTCGAAGACCGCCCAGGCGGCCGTAAGGAGCGTCGCGAGTCGGGCGGCGTCGACGGCGGTCACCGGTCGGCGGTCGAGGTCGGTCACCGTGCTCGGGACGCCGAACTCCGTCCCGGCGCCACCGGGGACCCGTTCCACGACCTCGACGTCGCCGGGTCCCGGGGGCGCGAAGGCGAGTTCGGCCTCCCGGGCGACGACCGCATAGCGCTCGGCCGAGGCGATGAGGGCCTCGATGGCGAGGACCTCGGTCTTGCCGGCGCGTGACCAGCCGGGCCAGTCCGCGGCCGAAGCGAAGACCTTCTTCGGGCTCGCCTCGATCGAGACCACGAGGCTCACCTCTGGACCCCTGGCACGGGTCGAGATAGGCTCGCGCGTCGCGTCGCGGAACGTAGGTCCGCCACGAGCCGGCCCAGGCGCGCGACGTCGCGGCCGTTCGGCCCGAGGGCGTCGACGAGCGCGGAGGCGACGATGACCCCGTCCGCTCCGGCCCGGACGAGGGCCCGGACGTGGGCCGGCCGGCTGACGCCGAACCCGACCGCGACCGGGACCGGAGACACGGCTCGGACGTCGCGGACGAGCCGTCCGACCGAGGCCGGGAGACTGGCCCGCGCGCCCGTGACGCCCACGAGCGAGACGCAGTAGAGGAAGCCGCCGGTCCGGGTCGCGATGCGCGCCCGCCGCGCCGGCTCGGTCGTCGGCGCGACGAGGTAGACGACGGCCAGCCCCACGTCGCGGGCCACCGCCTCGAACGGGCCGCCCTCGTCGGGCGTCAGGTCGGCCACGATGACCCCACTCGCGCCGGCCTCGGCGAGCCGCGACGCGACCGCGCGTCCGTCTCCACCGCCGATGACCTGGTTCGCGTACGCCATCGGGACGAGCGGCAGGTCCGGCCGGGCGGCCCCGATCCGGCGCAGCAGCGCGATCGAGCGCTCGAGCGTCGCGCCCGCCGCGAGCGCGGTACCGGACGCGCGCTGGAGCGTGGCGCCATCGGCCAGCGGATCCGAGTACGGCAGGCCCAGCTCGAGAAGGTCCGCCCCGCCGTCGGCTGCGGCCAGGGCGACCTCGAAGCTCGTGTCGGCGTCGGGATAGCCGGCCACCACGTACGGGATGAGGGCGGCCCTCCCGGCGGCGCGGGCCGCCGCGAAGGCCGCCGCGATGCGTCGCGCGCCGGCCGTCTCGTTCGTCCCGAGCCCCAGCGCAACCGGGGATTCGGCGAGGGCCGTCATGCGTGCCCCTCCGACGGTTCCAGGTGCCCCAGGTCCTTGTCGCCCCGGCCGCTGAAGCCGAGGAGGACCAAGGTCTCGTCCGGGTAAGCGCGCCCGGAGCCTTCCACGCCGGCCAGCAGCCTCGACAGCACGGCGATGGCGTGGGCTGTCTCGAGAGCGGGCAGGATGCCCTCCGTGGCGGCACCCAGGCGCATGCCGGCCACGGCCTCGTCGTCGGTGGCCGCCGCGAGCTCCACACGACCGGCGACGCACAGCGCGGCGATCTGCGGGCCGATCCCGGGGTAGTCCAGGCCGGCACTCAGCGAGTGTGCTTCGACGACCTGTCCGTCCCGATCCTGGAGCATGAGCGAGCGCGAGCCGTGGAGGATGCCGGGCGTCCCCCCGGCGACGGCCGCGGCGTGCCGGCCGGTCGCGATCCCCTCCCCCGCGGCCTCGGCCACGGCCAGCCGGACGGCCGGCTCGCCGATGAACCGGCTCAGGAGACCGATCGCGTTCGAGCCGCCGCCGACGCAGGCGAGGGCGAGGTCGGGCAAGCGGCCCTCGACGGCCTCGAGCTGCGCGGCCGCCTCGTCGCCGATCCGACGCTGGAGGTCCCGCACGATCGTGGGATACGGGTGCGGGCCCATCGCCGAACCGAGCACGTAGTGGGTCGTCTCGACGTTCGTCACCCAGTCACGCATCGCCTCGTTCACGGCGTCCTTGAGGGTCGCCGAGCCGCTCGTGACCGGGCGCACCTCGGCGCCCAGCGCGTGCATCCGGAGCACGTTCGGGGCCTGGCGCCGGACGTCCTCGGCGCCCATGTAGACGACGCACGGCAGGCCGAGCAGGGCGCACGCGGTCGCCGTGGCCACGCCATGCTGTCCGGCGCCCGTCTCGGCGATCACCCGGGTCTTGCCGAGCCGCCGGGTCAGGAGCGCCTGGCCGAGCGCGTTGTTCATCTTGTGCGCGCCGGTGTGCGCGAGGTCCTCGCGCTTGAGGTAGAGCCGGAGGGTCGCCGGCGGCGCGGCGGTCCCGTGACCGGCGGCGTGGAGGGCGCGCGCGTCGGTCAGGACGGCCTCCGCGAGCCGGTCGGCACGGTAGATCGGCGTCGGGCGCCCGGCGTACGTGGCCAGGCGCTCGCGGAGCTCGGCCCAGAAGCGAGGGTCGTCCCGCAGGTCGCCATACGCCCGCTCGAGCTGCTCGAGGGCGGCCATGAGCGTCTCGGGGACGTAGCGCCCGCCGTATTCCCGCGCGATGCCCCATCGACCCGCCGCGTCGGCGTCGAGCAGGCCGGGATGGACCGGTGTCGGGCGGAACGGGGTGTTGGGGCGGTCGAGCCGGGCGGCCCGTGCCCGCTTCACGAACAGCGCCACGCGGAGTGGGTCCTTGCGCGGCCGCTCACCGGCGACGCGAGGCGCCTCCACGCCCGAGGCGACGTCAACGCCGACCGCCGGCACGGCCAGGATCGCCGCGCCGACCGACGCGGGGTCGAGGCCGCCGGCCAGGATGACCGGGAGCTGCCGGGCGACGGCCGCGGCCAGCCCGCCGTGGACGCGGACGCCCGTGCCGCCGGGATGGACGCCGCCCGCCGTGTCGAGGAGGATCCGCTCGCAGGCCCCGGCGGCAAGGTAGGTCCGGGCGCGTTCCACGATCGCCTCGGCAGCGGCATCGACGGATGTCGCGTCGCCGCCGGCGACGGCCGGCAGGTGGATCGCCTTCCAGGTGGGTCGCTCCAGCCGCGCGACCGTGGTCGCGGGCTCATCGCCCGAGAGCTGGACGACGTCTGGATCGAGCGCGGCCACGATCCGGGCGAGCTCATCGGGCGAGGCATCGGCCGTGACGGCGACGATCCGCGGTCGCGACCCACCCCCGCCCGCGCCTGCCGACCGGGCGAGCGAGGCCAGGGCCACGGCCTCGTCGAGCGAGAGGGCGCGCGGCGTTCCGGGGACGAGGTTGAGCCCGATCGCGTCGGCCCCGGCGCCGACGGCGGCCAGGACGCCGGCCGCGTCGGTGATCCCGCAGATCTTCACCAAAGGGACGCGGGCCCGCGATGCCGGATCCGTCGGATCCGTCCCGGCCGCCACGAACGCACGGGCGGCCGCGGCCGGGTCGGCGGCCCGGACGAGGGCCTCACCCACGAGCGCTCCATCGAAGCCCTGGGCCCGCCAGTCGGCGAGCGTCGCGGGCTCGCGGACCCCGGATTCGGCGATGAGGAGGCGATCGTCGGGGACGAGCCGGCGCAGGCGCGCGACCCGTTCCAGGTCCACGGTCAGGGTCCGCAGGTCGCGGTTATTGAGACCGATCAGCCGCGCGTCGGTCGCCAGAGCGCGTTCGAGCTCGCGTTCATCGTGCGCCTCGACGAACGGCTCCAGGCCGAGGTCGCGGGCGAGGAGGACGAGGCGGGCCAGCCGCCGCGCCGGGTGGAGGACCGCCAGGAGCAGGACGAGATCCGCGCCGGCGGCGCGGAGCACCGGCAGCTGGCGTTCGTCGACGACGAACTCCTTGGCGAGGACCGGCAGGCTGACCGCGGCACGGATGGCGCGGAGGTCGTCGACCGACCCGCCGAACCAGTGCGGCTCGCACAGGACGGAGATCGCGACCGCTCCCCCGGCCTGGTAGGCCCGGGCCCGGGCGACGAGATCGTCGCCGACCGTGGCGATCGCACCGGCCGACGGCGAGGAGCGCTTGATCTCGGCGATGAGATGGAGACCCGGCCGGGCGAGGAGCCCAGCCACGTTGCGCGGGGCGGGCGCGCCTGCGGCCCGTCGGACGAGGTCGCGGTACGTGGCCGCTCCGAGTTCGACGGCGACGTCGGCCGCACGGCGGGCGGCGATCTCGTCGACGACCGAAGCACGCTCGGTGCGTGGCGCCTGGCGCGCCGGCCGCTCCACGACCGTCATGCCGGGGCTCCCTCCGCCGAGGCCGCGACGACCGCCCGTTCGTGCTCGGTCCGCTCGGCGCGCAGCGCGGCCAGGAGCCGGATCGGAGCGCCGCCGTCGATCGTCGCGCGGGCCAGCGCGACCCCCTCGGCCAGCGATCCGGTCCGTCCGGCGACGGTCAGCCCGGCCCCCGCGTTCAGGAGCACCACGTCGCGCCGCGGGCCCGGGTCGCCGGCCAGCACCCCTTCCACGAGCAGCGCGTTCTCCTCCGGCGTCCCTCCGGCGAGCTGGTCGGTGGACGCCGCGGCGAGGCCGAGCGCGACCGGATCGACGGCGATCTCGCGGACGCCGGCCGGGTCCACTTCGTGGATGACGCCCGAGCCGTCGAGTGGCAGCTCGTCGACGCCCGCGCCATGGACGACGAACGCTCGCTCGGTCCCAAGCCGATGGAGCACGGCGGCGATCCGGGGCGCGGCCGCGGCATCGCCGACCCCCACGACGAGCCGCCGGACGCCGGCCGGGTTCGTCAGCGGTCCGATCAGGTTGAACGCGGTCCGGACACCGATCTCCTTGCGCGTCGGACCGGCGTGACGCATCGCCGGGTGGAAGCCCGGCGCGAACATGAACGCGAATCCGGTCGCGGCGAGGGCGGCCCCGGCCGACGTCGCGTCGTGGTCGATGCGGATGCCGAGGGCATCGAGGACGTCGGCCGAGCCGGACCGTGACGTGATCGCCCGATTGCCGTGCTTGGCGACCGGGACCCCCGCCGCGGCGACGACCAGCGCCGACGTCGTCGAGATGTTGAACGTGCCACTCCGGTCGCCACCGGTGCCCACGACGTCGATCGCCCCGTCGGGCGCCGTGACGCGGACGACTCGCTCGCGCATCGCGGCCGCGAACCCGGCCAGCTCGTCGATCGTCTCACCGCGCATCCGAAGCGCGACGAGGAACGCCGCCAGCTGCGCCGCGGTGGCCTCGCCGTCCATGACCGCGCCCATCGCCGCGCGCGCCTCGTCGAGCGAGAGCGTCCGACCATCGACGACCGAGGCGAGGGCGGCCCGGACGATCTCGCTCATGGTCGGGCCGCTCCGCGGGCGCCTGCGGCCAGGGACTCCGCCTCGGCCGCGTACGTCTCGTCGCCCGCGACCCCTTCGTCGGGCAGAACCATGCCGGCCGTCGCGAACGAGCCGGATGCCGCGTCGAGGCGCCCGGCCTCCCCCTCGCCGGCCAGGCGCAGGAAGTTGGCCAGCAGGTGCGGGCCCTGCGGCGTCAGGACCGATTCCGGGTGGAACTGGACGCCCTCGAGCGGCAGTCGCGTGTGGCGGACGCCCATCACCACCCGGTCCGCCTCGCTCATCGCCGTCACCCGCACCTCCTTGGGAAGGGTT
>DASVIK010000056.1:0-4863 GCA_036382135.1 Candidatus Limnocylindrales bacterium
GGCGCGGCCGGCGGGGCCGGTGCGACCGGTGGCAATGGCGCCGGCGGCGCCCTCCGACCGGGCTTCACGCCGGCCGGTGCCCGCATCGGGCGCAACGATCCCTGTTTCTGCGGCTCGGGGCTGAAGTACAAGAAGTGCCACGGGCGGTGATGCCCGGCCGCCGGATCAACGACCTCCTGATCCTGTTCCTCGCCGCGACGGCGACCGTCGGTGGGCTCGCGGCCTATGCCACCGTCCGGATCTGGCAGCAGGGCGGGCGCGACGAGGGCCGTCCGGCCGGCGCGATCGTCGTCCTCGGGGCGGCCCAGTTCGACGGCCGACCGTCACCCGTCTTCGCGGCGCGGCTCGATCATGCGATCGACCTGTACCTCCAGAAGCTGGCCCCCGTCCTCATCGTGACCGGCGGCAAGGCCGCGGGCGACCGGACGACCGAGGCCGCAGCGGCCCGCGACTACGCGCAGGCGCACGGTGTCCCGGCCCTGGCCATCGCCATGGAGGACACCGGCCGGACGACGCTCGAGTCGCTCCAGGGCGTGGCGCGGCTCCTCCAGCAGCGGGGCATCCGCGACGCGGTCTTCGTGAGCGATCCGACCCACATGCTGCGCGTCCTGCGCATGGCCGCCGACCTGGGCATCGAGTCCTTCGGGTCCCCGACCCCCACGAGCCGGATCGAGAGCGACCCGGCAAGGAAGCTCGACGCGACCGTCCACGAGCTGGGCGCCCTGGCCTGGTACCTCTTCCTCCGCGGCGCCCCGACCGAGGAGACCGTGGGCGCGCCTAACTGACGCGCCGAACCGGCCACAGGACCATCGGGAGCCGGATCCGGGCACGAAAGTGCGTGAATCCCGGCTCGACCCCCTTGGCGTGTGGGAATTGACCACCTATACTGTGCCAAATCCTCCCACCCGCGCCGGTCGCCGGCCGGTGGAACGCCCAGCCCATGGCGCGGCCGTCCAGCCCCCCAGCAAGACGACCGCCGTGGATCCGAGAGTCGCCCGCGGCCCCAGCGCGCCACCAGCCACGAGGAGAGGGACCACGTGAAGCAGGCCGAGGAAGCATCGTTCGTCGACCTGATCGCCTGCGAGCGCGATTGCCGGTCGTGCAGCTATGCAGCCGCCCTCGATTGCGACGGCAACTGCGGCGTCTGTCCCCACAACGGCTACTGTCCCTGCGTGAACCCCGTCGTCGCCCGGAGCAAGACCGCCCTGCGGCTCATCGAGCTCCGACCGATCCTGCTCCAGGACCTGCGAGTGCGGAACTAGGTGGACGCGTCCGCCATCCGCGACCTCGCCGAGCGGATCCGCGCGACCTCGGGGCGGCTTTGACCTCGAGGCCAAGAGCCGCCGCGTAACCGAGCTCGACGCGCTCACCCAGGACCCGGGATTCTGGGACGACCAGCGCCGGGCCCAGAAGCTCCTCCGCGAGGCCGACGGCCTGCGCACCGAGATCGAGCTCTGGACCGGCATCCTCAAGAAGGCCGAAGACCTCGTCGAGTTGCTGCCGCTCGCCGAGGAGGACCACGACATCGCCGCCGAGCTGGATCGCGATTCCGACGAGCTGTCCCGCGTGTTCGGGCGCGAGCGGACGATGCTCCTCTTCTCGGGCGAATACGACGAGCGGTCCGCGATCATCACCATCAGCGCCGGCGCCGGCGGCACCGAGGCGACCGACTGGGCCGCGATGCTCCTCCGGATGTACCTCCGCTGGGCCGAGACCCATCGCTTCAAGACCGAGATCGTCGACCAGCTCGAGGGCGAGCAGGCGGGCCTCAAGACCGTGACGGTCGAAGTCGACGGCCGGCGGGCCTACGGCTGGCTGCGCGCCGAGCGCGGCGTCCACCGGCTCGTGCGGATCAGCCCGTACGACGCCCAGAAGCGACGCCAGACGACCTTCGCCCTCGTCGAGGTGGTGCCGGAGGTCGAGGAGGACGACCCGGATATCGAGCTCGACTGGGACGAGATCCGGGTCGACACCTACCGCAGTCAGGGCGCCGGCGGCCAGCACGTCAACAAGACCGACAGCGCCGTGCGCCTGACCCACCTGCCCTCCGGCATCGTCGCCCAGAGCCAGAACGAGCGGTCGCAGACTCAGAACAAGGAGACCGCGATCAAGGTCCTCAAGTCGCGTCTCCTCGAGAAGCGCCTCGCGGAGAAGGAGGCCGAGCTGCGCGAGATCCGCGGCGACCACATCTCCGCCGGCTGGGGCAACCAGATCCGGAGCTACGTGCTCCACCCATACCAGATGGTCAAGGACCTGCGGACCGCGGTCGAGACCTCGAACACGGGCGCCGTCCTCGACGGCGATCTCGACACGTTCATGCAGGCCGAGCTCGAGCGCCTCGCGACCGGCGCTCCCCTCGCGGGCGTCGCGGCCGGCGATGACGAGGACGATTCCGGGTGACCGGTGCGCGCATGACGATCCGGCGCGGAACCCAGGAGCCCGACCTGCGGCCGGTCAGGCCGGACGAGCTCGCGACCTGCGCGGCGATCTGGCGGGTCGCCATCAACGACTACATCGAGCGCCTGAACCGGCCGCTCATCCCCGACGACCTGACCTCGATCATGACCCTCTGCGAGCACGTCCGGGCGACCGATCCGGAGCGATTCATCGTCGCGACCCGGCCGGACGCCGATGCGCCCCAGGGCGAGCGCATCATCGGCTTCGCCTCGGCCATCGTGCGCGGGCCGTCGTGGTTCCTGACGATGCTGTTCGTGCTGCCGGAGGAGCAGGGCCTGGGGCTCGGACGGACGCTCCTCGAAGGCGTCCTGCCGCCGGCCGAGGCGGGACTGCATCTCGGCACGGCGATCGACAGCGCCCAGCCGATCTCGAGCGCGCTCTACAGCCGCTACGGGATCCATCCGCGTCTACCGATACTGAATCTCATCGGCGAGCTGCGCCATCGAGATGCCCTGCCGGAGCTGCCTGCCGGAGTGACCGCCACGCCCTTCGAGTCCATCGCGGCCGGCCCGCCCGACGGACCCGGCCACCGCGAGCTGAGCGAGGCCGTCGGGGCCATCGACCGCGAGATCCTCGGTTACGAGCATGCCCAGGACCATCGCCACCTGCGCCTCGAGGGACGTCGTGGCTTCCTCTACCGCGACGGCGCGGGGGCCTCGCTGGGCTACGGCTACGGATCCGAGGTCGGTCGACTGGGTCCCGTGGCCGTGCTCCGGGCGGAGCTCCTCGGTCCGGTGCTCGGTCACCTGCTTGGCGCCGTGCGCCCGCGGGGCGCCTACACCGTCTGGGTCCCGGGCAGCGCCACGGACGCGCTGACGACGCTCCTCGCGGCAGGGTTGCGCATCGAGCCCTTCCCGGTCCTCCTCTGCTGGGACCGGCCGACCGTGGACTTCACCCGCTACCTGCCCATCTCGACGGGCGTCCTCTGAGGCGGATGCGTCCGCGCCCGTCTGGCGGCGCGTCCGCTCGGACCGGCCGAAACGGCCAGATGCTCGCGACGACACCTTCGGACCGCCTGGGCAGGCTGCGGATCGGCCCGGAGGGCTGGCTGGACCGCTGAAAGTAGCCGTATCTGGCTACTCATCGTCCGCCCGCGGCGACTGGGCGCCGCAGCTCCCGGCCCGGAGGTCGCGTGGCGTGCATCTGGCCAGGTTCATCGCCCACCGCGCGAGAGCGGCCACTCGTCCGCGCTGGCGCCGTTTGCCCCTCGCCGCCGACCGGTGGTAGCCTCGGGGACGTGGCTCCCCCTTCCGTGCCCGTGGTCGGAGTCGAGAGATCGCGTGACGGTCATCTCCGTCACGGCCCTCGCCGCCCACGGAGGAGCGCTTGAGCACGACGTCGACGCCCCCCTCGCCCCGCTCGCTGGGCGATCCGTGGCAACCCGGCCCGGCGACCCCACGGTCGGCCGGCCATCCCGGGGACGGCGCCCACCGCGATCGCCCGATCGTCGTCCTGCGCGACGTGACCAAGACGTATCCCAACGGCAAGACCGCCCTGCGCGAGGTGGACCTCGTCGTGCCGGAGGGCGACTTCGTCTTCCTCGTCGGACCGTCCGGGGCCGGCAAGTCCACGCTCATCAAGCTGCTCATCCGCGACGAGCTGGCGACCTCGGGCGAGATCATCCTCGGCAACACGGACCTCGCCAAGCTGCCGCACCGCCAGATCGCCCGCATCCGGCGCAAGATCGGCATCGTCTTCCAGGATTTCAAGCTGCTGCCGACGAAGTCGGTCCGCGAGAACGTCGCCTTCGCGCTCGAGGTGACCGGGACGCCCCGCCGGGAGATCGGCCCCGCGGTGGATCGCGCGCTTTCCCTCGTCGGCCTGACCGCCCAGGCGCGGCAGCTGCCGGCAACGCTGTCGGGTGGTGAGCAGCAGCGCACGGCGATCGCGCGAGCGCTCGTCCACGACCCCCGGATCATCATCGCCGACGAGCCCACGGGGAACCTCGACCCGCTCATCAGCTGGGAGATCATCCAGCTGCTCCTGCGCATCAACGAGCTCGGGGTCACGGTCTTCATGGCCACCCACAACGCCGAGGTCGTCACTGCCCTGCGCAAGCGGGTCGTGGCGCTCGAGGAGGGCCGGATCATCCGCGACGAGATCGGTGGGGCGTATCACCGTGAGGACTGAGGGGCTCCGGCGATGATCGCATTCGTCGCCTTCAGCCTTCGGCGCGCCTGGCAGGGCTTCTGGCGCAACGGGGTCATGAGCATCGCGGCGAGCGCGACGATGGCGTTCATGCTCACGCTGCTCGCCGGCTTCTGGGTCGTCCAGACGGGGCTGTCGGCCGGGCTGGACTTCGTCGAGAGCAAGGTCCAGGTCCGGGCCTTCATCAAGGACGATGCGGCGACCACCGACATCAACGCGCTCCAGGTGCAGGTCGCGGCCATGCCCGAGGTCGCGGGC
>DASVIK010000057.1:0-4426 GCA_036382135.1 Candidatus Limnocylindrales bacterium
GCGTAGCCCAGGCCGAGCGGCCGGAACTTGTGGCTGTTCTCCTCGATCCGCGGCGTGGGGTACGACGCGTTGTCGACGAGGATCTCCTGCGCGGTGATCGTCAGGCGCGCGGCGTAGTTGAACGACTCGACATCGAACTCGCCGTCTTCGCGGACGAACTTCATGAGGTTCAACGAGGCGAGGTTGCACGCCGTGTCGTTGAGGAACATGTATTCCGAGCACGGGTTCGACGCGTAGATCTTGTCCGTGTTGGCGCTCGTGTGCCAGTCGTTGATCGTCGTGTCGTACTGGATGCCCGGGTCGCCGCAGACGTGGGCGGCGTCGGCCATGCGCCGGAAGATGTCGCGGGCCTTGTACGTGCCCATCGGCTTGCCGTCCACGATGGCGTGGGTCGTCCAGTCGTCGTCGTTCTCGACCGCGTGCATGAACTCGTCCGTGACCCGGACGCTGTGGTTCGCGTTCTGGAAGTAGACGCTGCCGTACGCCTCACCGGTGAACGAGGGGTCGTAGCCGGCCTCGATGAGGGCCCAGGCCTTCTTCTCCTCGTTGAGCTTGGAGTCGATGAAGTCGAGGACGTCCGGATGGTCGGCGTCGAGGATGACCATCTTGGCCGCGCGGCGGGTCTTGCCGCCCGACTTCACGACGCCGGCGAAGGCGTCATAGCCCTTCATGAAGGAGACGGGGCCCGAAGCCGTGCCGCCGCCGGTCATCTTCTCGCGGGAGCTGCGGATCGTGGAGAGGTTGCTCCCCGCGCCGGACCCGAACTTGAACAGCATCGCCTCCGTCTTGGCGAGGTCCATGATCGAGGACATCGTGTCCTGGACGGAGTTGATGAAGCAGGCCGAGCACTGCGGCTTCGCCTCGATGCCCACGTTGAACCAGACGGGGGAGTTGAACGCCATCTTCTGGTGGACGAGCAGGTGGGTGAGCTCGGCCTGGAAGGCGTCGAGGTCCTCCGCGGTCGCGAAGTAGCGCTGGGTCTCGGCCCAGGCGGCGATCGTGAGGACGACCCGGTCGATGAGCTGCTTGACGCTCGTCTCGCGCTCCGGCGTGCCCACGTGGCCGCGGAAGTACTTGCTCACGACGACGTTCGTGGCGAGCTGGCTCCAGAACGCCGGAACCTCGACGTCCTTCTGCTCGAACACGGTCTTGCCGCTCTCGTTGCCGATGTTGGCGATCCGCGTCTCCCACACGATCTCGTCGTAGGGATGGACGCCCTTGCGGGTCCAGCGCCGCTCGATGGTCAGGCCACGGGTCGGGGAGGTGTCAGGGGCGGTGCCGTCGAAGCTCGCTCCGTAGGGACCGGCGTGCCGGTGCGCCGCAGCGGCGTGCTTGGGGGTCGCCTTCACCTTCGTCTCCACCTTTGCCTCCACGTGTGCGCTGTGCTTGCGTCCGTGTCCGTCGTGTTCGTGCTTGTTGTCGTTCCGAGGGTCGGGGTTGGGGTCGGTCCGGGGTTCGTCCCGGTCGTCCAGGCGCGCGCCGGTGTCCATGACGGGGACGGGCTGACCAGCGGCTCGGGCCATTCGTGTGCTCCCTCATCGATCGGGTCCGCCCGGTGAGCGGGACGTCCCGATTGCTCGGTGCCCCGGGCGCCGACCCTGGTTGCGGGTCGGGTGATGGGCCGGGGCGATGACTCCTCAGCGCCGGTTCTCCAGCGGCGCTCGTCGTAGCTGCGACGGTACCGCGATCTGGTACCTGCCGACGCGGGCCCGGGCTGAGCGTCGAGGCCGCGGATGGGGCCGGATCTACGCGTCCGGTGACCGTCCAGGTGGGGCGCCTCTGCTCGGGCGAGCGACCGACCCACGATACGCCTTGGTGGGGCGTCAGTCAAGCCCAAAACACAAGATGTTGTGGTTGCTCGTTGGGGGTCACCGCAACATGTGGGGCGCGAGGAGGTTCGGCGCCTTGTCGGCCGTGGCCGTGGGCACCGTGCTGTGGACCGGTTTGTGGACTGTTCGGCGGGTCCTGTGGATGAGTGGCGGATCGGCGTGGATGGGGTGTCGACAAGTGGCCGCGGGCGGGGGTGTGGGGCGGTTTGGAGTGCCATGATACCGAACGCGCGTGCGGTTTGGTGGACGACGCGGCGGCGCGGGTTCGGCGTCGGCGCAAGTGGGCGGTGAGTGGCCGGCGCGAGACTTGCCGGGTGGACGATCAGCGTCTCGGGGCCACGATCCGTCTTCTTCGACAGCGGCGTCACTGGCGGCAGGCCGATCTCGCCCGGGCCGCCGGGATGTCGCGCGCGGCCGTGTCGCGAGCCGAGCGTGGCCACCTCGACGAGCTCACCTTCCGCGCGTTCCGCCAGGTCGCCGCAGCGATCGACCTGCGCGTCGATCTCGTCCCGCGCTGGCGAGGCGGCGAGCTCGATCGGATGCTCAGTCGTCGGCATTCGCTTCTGCACGAAGCCTTCGCACGTCACCTTGGGACGCACGTCGGCTGGACGTTCAAGCCCGAGGTGTCGTACTCGATCTTCGGCGAGCGCGGCGTCATCGACATGCTCGCCTGGCACGCCGATCGCGCGATGGTCCTCGTGGTCGAGTTCAAGACGGACCTCGTCGACGTCAACGACCTGGTCGGAACGATGGATCGGCGGCGCCGGCTGGCCGTTTCGATCGCCCGGGACTTCGGCTGGCGGCCGGTCGCGGCCTCGTGCCTGGTCGTACTCGTCGGCGACCGCACGAATCGAAGACGGGCGACCGAACACCGAACGCTCCTTCGAGCCGCCTTCCCGGCCGATGGACGGCGGCTGGCCGGCTGGCTCCGCGACCCGCGCGAGCCAGTGTCGATGCTCGCAATGTGGCCAGATGAACGCCACGAGCCCTCGCGACCGGATCGGCGGGGCTTTGCGCCGCTCGATGGTGGGTCGCCCGCCCAGGATCCGGCTGCGCCACGCACGAATCAGGGCACGGGAGGTACCTGATCTGCCCTGGAACCGCCCAGCGGCCCCTTCCGAGGTGGCCGCGAGACTGGTTCGCGAGAACCTGGCCGTTTGCCTGGTCCAAGGTGGCCAAATGGACGCCAGGCGGGCGCGGTGGCCAAATGGACGCGAGGCGGGCGCCGTGGCCACGATCGCGGGCGGCGGGCACGGCGGCCACGATCGCGGGCGGCCGCGCGGCGGTGCCGCCACGGATCGGGGCTAGGGCGTCGCGTCGAAGGTGATCGTGGCGTTGAAGAGCGGACGGTTGATCGCGGGCGAGCCGGGTGCGGGCGACGCCGACCCGGGCGAGCTTGACGCGGAGGGGCTGTCGGCGGGGGAGACGTCGAAGGCGTCGGTCCATTGGAGACCCGTGCACACGGCGCGGCCGGCGACGTGGGTCGGGGTCTCGACGGTGTAGGTGATCGTGCAGCCCGAGCCGTCGGCCTGGAGCGGCGTGTCGGTGTCCTCTCGGATCAGGGTCAGCCCGGAGTTCCCGACCACGGCCGGGTCCACCATCTCGCCGCCCTGGACGCGGAGCTCCCAGTCGCCGCCGCGCCAGGCGATGTCGACCCCGATGTCGGGCTCCATCAACGATGGCCCATCGCCGCTCAGATGGGGCATGTGGATCGTCATCGGTTCGCCCGACGTGATCTCGACCGTCGCCGTGCCGTGACGGAGCAGGTCGCTCGAGAACGACGCGTCAGGCGGAAAGGACGCGTCGGGTGGCAGCGACTCGTCCGGCGGAAGTGAGAGGTCCGGCGGGAACGACCCGTCGGCCGGGAACGAGAGATCGTCCGGGTTGGTCGGCAGGCCACCCGATGGGGTCAACTTCGGCGCCGTCGAGCAGGCCGCCAGGAGCAGGGACGCGCCGACGAGCCCGATCGCGAGCCACAGCCGGCGCCCGCGGCGCAACCGGGACTCGCGGCCACCCTGCTCGATCCGACGTTCGTTCATCTCCGCGGGCGTCAATTCAGGCCGCTGTAGGCGTGCAGGCCGTTGAACCAGAGCGAGCCCGAGTACGTCACGAGCACCATCCCGAACCCGACGACGAGCAGCAGGGCCGCCGGCCGGCCGGCCCACGAGCGACGGTTGCGCGCGTGCAGGTAGATCGCGTACGTGAGCCACGTGACGAGGGCCGACGTCTCCTTGGGATCCCAGCCCCAGTAGCGCGACCAGGCGATCGACGCCCACCACGAGCCCAGGATGATCATCGTCGCGAAGATCGGGAAGCCGATGATGACCGCGCGGTACGCCACCTCGTCGAGCACCTTGTGCGACGGCAGCCAGGCGAACCGGTCGCCCGTGCCCTGGATGAGATAGCCGACGCCGGCCGCGAACGAGGTCGCGAAGATCCCGTAGGCGATCGTCGCCATGCCGACGTGGATCGTCAGGAGGGCCGGGTTCTGGAGAGCCGGGACGAGCGGCTCGATCTGGTTCGGCAGCGTCGCGCTGTAGGCGAACAGCATCGCGGCAACGCCGACCGGGAGGAAGCCGATGGACTTGATCGGGTAG
>DASVIK010000058.1:0-6144 GCA_036382135.1 Candidatus Limnocylindrales bacterium
CATCGACCCTCCGACGCTCGGCTGGCTCGCGGTCGCCGGGCTCGGCAATGTCGGCGGCCTCGTCCTCGTCTACGCCGCGCTCCGGGTGGGCAAGGTCGGGATCGTCGCCCCGATCGCCTCCACGGAGGGCGCGCTCACCGCGGTCCTCGCGATCGCCCTGGGGGAGCGGATCGTGGCGGGTGCCGCGCTCACCCTGGCGGTCATCGCGGTCGGTGTCGCGCTGGCCGCCGTCCACCACGACGAGATCGCGATGGACGGCTCGGGAGCCGGCGACGCCCGTCGTGCGGTCCTCCTCTCGATCGCCGCCGCGGCGGTCTTCGCCAGCGGCCTGTATGCCGCCGGCCACGTCAGCGCGCACCTCCCGCCCATCTGGGTGGTGCTGCCGGCACGCCTCGTCGGGACGGTGGCCATCGCGCTCCCGCTGGCGCTGAGCGGCCGCCTGCGGCTGACCCGCGGGACGGTGCCCCTGGTGGTGGCCGCGGGCCTGGGCGAGATCCTCGGATCGATGAGCTACGCGTTCGGGGCCCGCTCGGGGATCGCGATCACCGCCGTGCTGTCGTCGCAGTTCGCGGCCTTCGCGGCGATCGCCGCGTACCTCCTGTTCCGGGAGCGGCTCCTGCGCGTCCAGGTCGCGGGCGTGGCGATGATCGCGGTCGGCGTCGGGGCGCTGAGCTACCTCCAGTCGTAGGCGAGCGGCAGTCCGCGACCGGCCCCGACCGGCCTGCCGAGAGGGTTTCCTGAGCGGACCCTGTGCTATGCTCCCGGTCCAATCCCGAGTGGAAAGGTCGGAGATGACCGCGTCCCTGGCACAGGCCCCGTCTGGCGCTCCCGGCACGCTGACCCTGCGGGTCGCGCCGGCCGGGCTGCCCGACGCGGACGTGACGCCACCGACCATCGCCGAGTCCGGCGATCCCTTCGCCTCGGCGCGGATCCTCCACCTCGTCGCCCGCCTCGAGCGCGGCCGTCCCGTCCGCCTGGACGACGTCGTCGCTGCGCTCAATGCCACCCACCTCGACTGGCTCTTCGACCGGCGTGTCGTCGTCGATACGCTGCTCGCTGTCCAGGCCAACTGGCTCTCGGACTACCGCAACGCGTCCGGGATCGCGATCGAGGAGGGGCCCTACGGCGCGACGCTCACGATCGAGGACTCGAGCCGGGTGGACCCCTGGATCGTCCGCCAGGTCGCCCGCGAGGTGGCGGCCTGCCGGGCCGCGCTCGCCGACTTCAGCCGCCTCGACCGGGTGTCGGGCGATGCCTGACCGCCACGCGCCGTGCCGACCGACGCCGGGCCGCTGCATGTGTCCCGAGCGGGCCCGAACGCGCCGACCGTCGCGCTGAACGCGACGGGGCGGCCTCGGTCACCCGCTCCGTGAGCCCGGCCGCAGCTCCCAGCTGTGGCCCGACCTGTCACTCGCGGGCCGCCTCATCACGGCGGCACACCTGGAGGAACCTCACCCATGGCCGGATTCCCTTCCTCGGTCCTCGTCGACGCAGACTGGGCCCGGGCTCATCTGAACGACGGGAACGTCCGATTCGTCGAGGTCGACGTCGACACGAGCGCCTATGAGCAGAGCCATATCCCCGGTGCCGTCGGTTGGAACTGGACGAGCCAGCTGTCCGACGGCATCCGTCGCGACATCGCCAGCCAAGGCGACTTCTCGGCCCTCCTGTCCGCGTCCGGCATCGGGCCCGACACGACGGTCATCCTCTACGGCGACAACAACAACTGGTTCGCCGCGTGGGCCTATTGGCAGCTCAAGCTATATGGGCACCGCGACACCCGGATCCTCGACGGCGGGCGCAAGTTCTGGCTCGACAACGGTCTGCCGTTGACGACCGACGTCGCGGATGTCGAGGCGACCGACTACCGCCTGCCGGAAGCGGACTTCGCACTGCGCGCCTTCCGCGACGACATCCTGCCGCGGCTCGGCGACCCCGGGCTCACCCTCGTCGACGTGCGCTCGCCCGCCGAGTACAACGGCGAGATCATCGCCCCTCCGGGCATGAGCGAGACCGCCCAGCGGGCCGGTCACATCCCCGGCGCGGCGTCGGTCCCGTGGGCCCAGACCGTCCGCGAGGACGGCACGTTCAAGTCCGAAGAAGAGCTCCGCGCGCTGTACGAGGCCAAGGGCGTCACGCCCGACAAGGACGTGATCGCCTATTGCCGGATCGGCGAGCGGTCGTCGCACACGTGGTTCGTGCTGCATGAATTGCTCGGCTATCGACGGGTGCGGAACTACGACGGCTCGTGGACCGAATGGGGCAGCCTGATCGGCGTCCCGATCGAGAAGCAGGTCGCGGTCGGCGCGACAGCCTGATCAGGACTCCCAAGGGGCCGGCCACCTCACGCGAGGCGGTCGGCCCCTCCCGTGCCCGGGTCACCCCGGGCCTTCGCTCGGGAGTCTTGCCCGGGGTGACCCGGCGCACGGGACGCAGCCTCATCGCGTCCTATCATCGGGGCGTGATCGACGCGCCCTCGACCCGCCGCGCTCCGGCCCGCTCCGCGGCCCTCGTCAGCCTCGAGCCGCTCCCTGACGGCGTCGCCGGGCTGGCCCCGATGGATGCCGCCGAGGCGTTCCGCGACCTGCCCGGCCTCGCCCTGCTCGAGAGCGCCCGGCCCGGCCGCCGCTCACGCTGGACCTATCTGACCGCCGACCCGATCGCCCTCCTCGAGGCGCCGACCGAGGGCCGCGATCCGTTCGCCGGCGCGCGACGGCAACTCGAGCGCCTGGCCGGCGGTGCCGGACCGGGGGAGCTGCCGTTCCTCGGCGGCCTCGTCGGCTACCTCGCGTACGACCTCGGCCTCGCGTTCGAGTCTCGGGCGACCGTCGTCGGCGATGACCAGGGACTCCCGGCGCTCCGGTTCGGGCTCCACGACTGGGTCGTGGGCTGGGATCGGCGGAGCGGCCGCGGCTGGCTGGGCGGACGTGCCGTGGACGGAGACTACGTTCGGCTTGCCCGGCGCCTCGCGGACGTCCGCGAGCGCCTCGTGGCGGCCGCGACGGGCACCGCCTCGATCGCACCGGACCCGGACGGTCGGTCGGCCGCCGGACTCCGCTTCGTCTCGAACCTCGACCGGCCTGCCTTCGAGGCCGGGGTGGAGGCCGTACGCGATGCGATCGCCCGTGGCGAGATCTACCAGGCGAACCTCACGCGCCGGCTGCGGACCTCGTTCCGTGACGACCCGTGGACGCTGTACCGGCACCTGCGGACCGGCGACCCTGCCCTGTTCGCGGCCTATCTCGACCTCGGGCTCGCGCCGAGCGGGGCGACCCGGGCGATCGTCTCGGCGTCCCCGGAGCCGTTCCTGTCGGTCGACGCGACCGGCCACGTGAGCGCCGACCCGATCAAGGGCACCCGGCCGCGCGGCCGCGATCGCGCCGACGACCGGGCGCTCGCCCGCGAGCTCCTTGCCAGCGACAAGGACCGGGCCGAGAACACGATGATCGTCGACGTGCTGCGCAACGACCTTGGCCGCGTGTGCCGACCGGGCAGCGTGCGCGTCCCCCGCCTCTGCCGCCTCGAGCGGACGGCCGCGGTCCAGCACCTCGTCTCGACCGTCACCGGGCGCCTCGCGCCCGGCCGGGACGCGTTCGACCTCCTCGCCGCGAGCTTCCCCGGCGGCTCGATCACGGGCGCCCCCAAGATCCGGGCGATGGAGATCCTCGAGCGACTCGAGACGGTCCGGCGGGGGCCGTACACGGGCGCTCTCGGCTGGATCGGCCCCGACGGCGCGATGGCCACGAGCATCCTCATCCGCACGTTCGTGGCCGACGGCACGCATCTCAGCCTCAACGTCGGTGGCGGGATGACCTGGCGGAGCGATCCGGCCGCGGAGTGGCAGGAGACGGTCGCGAAGGCGCGCGGACCGCTCGGCGCGATCGGCGCGACCGAGGTCGGCGGGTGAGCGCCGCTCGACCGGCCCCCGGCCACGTCTGGATCGACGGCCGGATCGAGCCGGCCGGCGGCCCGCACCTGTCGGCCTTCGACCGCGGGTTCCAGCTGGGCGACGCGGTCTTCGAGACGATCCGGGTCCGGTCCGACCACCCGACCGAGCTGGCCGAGCATCTCGCCCGTCTCGGACGCTCCGCCACCGGCCTGGCCATCGCGCTGCCGCCGGACGCCGGCGCCCGCATCGAGCGCGGGATCGCCGACCTCATCGCGGCGGAGGGCCTGGACGGGCCGACGGGTGACGCGTCGGTGCGGGTCACCGTGAGCCGCGGGACCTTCCTCGGCCGTGGCCTCCTGCCTCCCGGCGAGGACGTCGCCCCGACGATCGTCATCCAGGCCTGGCCGATCTCGCCACCACCGGCCGATCATCTCGAGCGGGGGATCCACGTCATCGCCAGCGCCGTGCGGCGGGACCCGGAGAACCCGCTCGCCGCGCTCAAGACGACGAGCCGCGCCGACTACGTGTACGCGCGGCTCGAGGCACGGCGGGCCGGCGCGGACGACGCCCTCTTCCTGACGGTGGACGGGTTCCTCTCGGAGGGGACGTCGGCCAACGTGTTCCTCGTCCGGGGCGACGAGCTCGCCACCCCCGCCCTCGCCTGCGCGATCCTGC
Organism: Candidatus Limnocylindrales bacterium; assembly: GCA_036382135.1. Classification (GTDB taxonomy): domain Bacteria; phylum Chloroflexota; class Limnocylindria; order Limnocylindrales; family CSP1-4; genus C-114. The sequence goes on from DASVIK010000058.1 coordinate 4,565, forward strand.
CCGGCACGACCCGGTCGTGGATCCTCGCCTGGGGCGAGCGAGTGGGCCTCCGTCCGGCCGAGGGCTGGCTCACGATCCGCGACATCGCCGAGGCGGACGAGGCGTTCCTGTGCAGCAGCGTGGCCGGGATCCTGCCGGTGACCCGCTTCGCCGACGCGCCGATCGGCACCGGCGTCCCGGGACCCTGGGCGCGACGGGCCCGCGCCGACCGCGAGGCGTTCATCTGCGGCGAGACCGGGTGACCCGCGCCGAGCTCGTCGCCCGCACCCGCCAGCTCGTCGACGAAGGTGAGCGGCTCGCCGTCAGCCCCACGCTCGGTGCCCTCCAGCTCTGGCTCAAGCTGTCGGACGACCTGCTGGCCGCGGCGTGGGGCTCGATGGATCGCTACCACCTCGCCTGGCTCATGGTCGGCAAGTCGAAGAACATCGTCCGGGGTCGCCCCATGACGGCCGAAGAGGAAGCGGCCTATGTCCGCGAGGTGGCCGAGGCCAAGACCGCGGCGCTCCGGATGAGCCTCGACGCCGTCGAGCGCCAGGGCATGCCGTTCCGGGGCGAGGAGGGCGGCGTGGCGCCGGGGCAGGGGATGGGCCACCTGCCGGAGGAGGCGGGCCGGTGAGCGGGCCGCCGAGCCGCACGACCCCCGCCGTCGGCGGGGAGCGAAGCCTGCCGATGCCCGACCCGATCGCCCGCGACTACATCGTCCTGTGCCTGCGGATCGACCAGCACGTGCCGGGCTTCGTCGATGCGTACTTCGGACCGGCCGACCTCAAGGCGAAGGTCGAGCTCGAGCAGCTGCGCTCCGTGGCCCGCCTGCGGGACGACGCCCTGGCACTCCACGAGCGGGCGGCATCCGATGAGGTGGACGATCCCGCGCGCCGGCGCTGGCTCCTCGCCCAGCTCGCCGCGATCGAGGCCCAGCTCCGGGCTCTCGCCGGCGATGCGCTTCCGTACGCGGACCATGTCGCGGCCTGCTTCGACGCCCGGATGACCCGGAAGCCCGCCGAGGCGTACGCGGCCGCGGCTGCCCGCCTCGCCGAGCTCGTGCCGGGCGACGGTCCGCTGCCGGACCGGCTCACGGCCTGGGACGCGCGGTTCGTGATCCCCCCGTCGCGGCTCAGCCTCGTCATCGAGCGACTGGTCGCCGTGGCGCGGGAGCGGGCCAGCGCGCCGTTCGGCCTGCCTGCCGGCGAGGGCGTACGCGTCGGGCTCGTCGCGAACCAGCCCTGGGGCGGCTACAACTGGTACGACGGGGGCCTCCAGTCGCGGGTGGACATCAACACGGACCTGCCCATCCAGGTCAAGCGCCTGCTCGACACGCTGTGCCACGAGACGTACCCGGGGCATCACCTCGAGCACGCCTGGAAGGAGGCGGATCTCGTCGGTGCGCGCGGCCGCCTCGAGGCGAGCGTCCTGACGATCAATACGCCCGAATGCTTCATCAGCGAAGGCCTGGCCGAGCTCGGTCGCCGGTTCGCCTCGCCGCCCGAGATGGAGGCCGACCTGCTCGTGGAGCTGTATGGCCTGGCCGGCCTGCCGATCGCGGATGACCCGCCCGCGGCCCGCGACGCCGCCGAGCGGAC
>DASVIK010000059.1:0-2494 GCA_036382135.1 Candidatus Limnocylindrales bacterium
CTCGATGGGGCGCTGTGGTTCCGATCGACCACGTTCGGCGACGACAAGGACCGGGTCATCATCCGCGCCGACGGCCGGCCGACCTACTTCGCCGCCGACATCGGCTATGTCACCGAGAAGTTCAGCCGCGGCTTCGACCACCTCATCTACATCTGGGGAGCCGACCATCACGGCACGGTCGCCCGGGTCCGGAACGCGGCGGAGGCGATGGGCTACGACAAGTCGGCCGTCGAGATGATCCTCATCGCCTGGGTGCGCTTCGTCCGCGACGGGGTCGAGGTCTCGATGTCCAAGCGGGCCGGCGAGTTCATCGCGCTCGACGAGCTGCTGGCCGAGATCGGCGTGGACGCCGCGCGCTGGTACTTCGGCTCACGGGCGCACACGAGCGGGATCGACCTCGACATCGAACGGTTGCGCGGCCAGCGTGACGCGCTCGAACGGGGCGACCACGAGGAGGCCAGCCAGAGTCCCGTGTACTACGTCCAGTACGCGCACGCCCGCATCGCGTCGATCCTGCGCAAGGCGGCCGACGTTTCGCTGGCCCCCGCGACGGGCGTGGAGGGCGGGCTGGCCGGGGCCCCCGAGGCCGCCCTCGCCCGTGTCGTTGTGCGCCTGCCTGAGGTCGTCGAGGATGGGGCCGCCGGCCAGGAGACGCACGGCGTGACGGCCTACGCGACCGAGCTCGCGACCGCGTTCCATGCGTTCTACCGGGATGCCCGGGTCGTCGACCCGGCCGAGCCCGAACGCTCGCGGGTGCGCCTCGCTCTCGCCGAGGCGACCCGGGTCACGCTCGCCAACACCCTGGGACTGCTGGGCATCTCCGCGCCCGACCAGATGTAGCGTCCCCGACGTCCGGGCCCGCAGCCGGGCCGGCGCCGTCCCCGGGCGCGGGGTCAGCCGGCGAGGCCGAGCGCCGCGGCGAGGCGGCTGATCGTCGCCGCGTCGGAGGCGACGAAGACCGTCACCCGATTCGTGCTCCCGGGATCGATCAGTGCGGTCGAGCCGGCCAACTTGCCGCGCGTGGTCTCGGCGGCGGCGGCGAATGCCGTGGCGTCAGCCGCGGTGTCCCAGACGGTCTGGATGGCGATCGCGAACGTGTCCCCGTGCGACACGAGGACGACCCGGTCGCCGCCCCAGCCGTCGGCGGCTGCGGATGCGATCGTCGGATCGAGCCCGCCGACGTCCTGGAGCCATGTCCGCAGCCCGAACTCCCCGAACGTGTCCTGGAAGTCGACGGACCAGCCCGCACCGAGTCGCTGCCCCAGGTCTGCGGGCACGGGCACCTGGACCGGCTCCTCGTGCGCGACGTACTTCTCCGGGTGGAGGATCTGCTCGGTGGAGTCGGGCGGTTGCGCGTACGCCTGGTTCACGGCCTCCCAGCCGCCCTTGTTCTCGAGCCCCTGGACGAACGTGACGCCGCTCGTGTACGGGAAGAGGAGCTGCGCCTTGCGCGCGGCCGGGAACTTGTCGAGCGTCGCCGTCTGCCCCGAGATGTTGGAGTCCTGCAGGTACTGGAGGAGCTGGACGGGCGTGAGCGCCGTCTGGGCCCAGTCGCTCATGAGGATCGTGGCATCGCCCTCGGCGAGCGAGAGCCGGGCGAGGGACCGGTCACCCTGGTCGGGCGCGTCCGTGCCGAGCTTGGTCAGGTCGAAGTGCTGGTCCTGGAGGGCGTGGTCGTACTCGTGGGCGAACGTGATCTGCTCGATCACCCCGAGGCCCCCGGTGACGGACTTGACGGACATCTTCTTCGTCCTGGGATCGTAGAAGCCGATGACCTGACCGCTGAGGAGCTGCAGCTCGAGGTCCTGGAGCGAGGCGTTGGCCGGGATGAGGCCGAGCGCCCGATCGACCCGCTGGGTGGCCGCGACCAGGGCGGGCGGGTTGTCCCGGCTGAACTGTGCCTTGAGCGCGGCCTCGAGTGCCTTGGCATCGAGGACGACCGGATCGAGGACGTTCGCGGCGGTGAGACCTCGGAGGGTCTGGACCTGGCCCTCGATCCGCGTGTAGACGACGGCCGGGTCCTCCGGCGTCGGGCTCGGTCCGGGTGAGTACAGCTCGATCGTCGGGCTCGGGGAGCCGGGCGGTGCGGCGCTCGAGGGGCCCGGCGTCGTCGACCCGCAACCTGCCACGAGGAACGCCACGACGAGGACGACGAGGCGGGCGGGCCGGCCCGGCGAGGCGGTTCGACGTCGCGGCATGGTCGGATGGTCGCACAGACGCCATTTCATGGCGGACGCGAGGGCATCGTGTCCCTTTCTTAATCGCTTGCGCGCCCCGCCCTGAACGAGGGCCACCTAGTGTTCGCTGCGGAACATCCTCCAACGTTCCATCCTCCCTCCCTCCGACGGGGAGCGCCGATTGGGCAGGCGCTCCCCGTCCTCCTTTTTCCGGGGGGCAAGACTCCCGAGCGAAGGCGCCGCGGTGGCGCGGCGAACGGACTCCCGAGCGAAGGCGCCGCGGTGGCGCGGCGAACGGACTCCCGAGCGAAGGCGCC
>DASVIK010000060.1:0-4437 GCA_036382135.1 Candidatus Limnocylindrales bacterium
GCCGGGTCCTCGGCGCTCGCCGCGGCACTCGATACCGTCGCGCCGCCAGCCCCACCCGCCGCGCCACCCCCGGCGATCGCATCGCGCGCCACGAGCGCCACCCGGTTGGCGTTCCCGTGGCTCATCCCGTGGTCGGTCTTGAGCCACGCGATGATCTCGCCGTGCTTGGTCAGGCCCTTCGCCCGGACGAGCTCGGTCCACTCGGCCATCGAGCGGCCGTGCTTCGCCTCGATGTTGCGGATCTGGGCCCGCAGGCCCTCCTCGACAGTCGCCATCGTGACCCCTACGGCCTGGCCGGCATCATGCCCAACTGCTGCATCATCCCCATGGCGTCGAGCTGGTGCCAGTGCTCGGCGATCTTGCCGTCGGCGATCCGGAAGATGTGGATCTCCGCGATCGAGTAGGACTTCCCAGTCCCCGGCATGCCCATGAAGGGACCCACCTGCCGAGCGCTCGACGTGACCCGCGCCGCGACGCGATCGCCCTCCGCGATGAGGTCGTCCACCACGAACCTGGGGTCGGCCAGGCCCTTCGAGACCCGCTCGATCGCCGCCTTGAGGTCGGCTTTGCCGTTGCCGGCACCGGAGGACGGCCAGTTGTGCGCGACGAAGTCGTCGGCCAGGAGCTCGTCGACCGCGGCCAATGAGCCCTGGACGAAGACCTCGTCGATGAAGCGCCGGACGAGCGCCTTGTTCTCTTCGATCGTCATCGGGTCCCTTCCGTGCCGCCGCCCGGATGGGTGGCTCGTGTCGATGATAGTCACGCGACCCAGATCGCCCGTCCCTGGCCGCGCGAGCGCACGACCTCAGCCACCACGGCGGGCGCGAACGCGACGAGCGCCACGAGCAGCCAGTCGACGAGGTCGAGTGGCGTGGCATGGAACGCCTCGGCGAGCGGCGGCACGTACGGGATGAGCGCCTGGATCGCGACGGCGGCGAAGCCCGCGGCGAGGAGGAATCCGTTGCGACCGAGCCGGTGGATCGGCTGGTGGACGCTCCGGTTCCAGTAGGCGCGGACGCACTGGCTCGCCACGAGCGTCGTGTACGCGAGCCAGGCCGCATGGTCGAACGGGCCGCCGTGGCCGAGCATGAGCACAAGGGCGGCGACGGCCGTGAACGCGCCGGCGACCCCGATGCGCCCCAGGATCCCGTTCGTGAGCAGTGGCTCCGTCGCGTGGCGGGGCGGCCGATCCATCAGGTCGGGCTCGGGCGGCTCGCGCTCGAACGCGATCGACGTCGAGAGGTCGATGAACAGCTCCATCCACAGGATCTGGAGCGGCAGGAGGACCTGGCGCTGGGTCACGAAGATCGTCGAGATGAGGATGAAGCCCAGGAACGCCACGTGGGTCGAGATGAGGAAGACGAGCCCCTTCTGGACGTTGTCCACGATCCTCCGGCCTTCCTCCAGCCCGAACATGAGCGTGGCGAACGAGTCGTCGCCGAGGACGAGATCCGACGCCTCGCGGGCCACCGCGGTCCCCGAGCCCATGGCGACTGCGACGTCCGCCCCGTGGAGCGCCGGCGCGTCGTTCACGCCGTCGCCGGTCACGGCGACGATCCGGTTCCGGGCGCGGGCCGCACGGACGAGGCGCAGCTTCTGGTCGGGCGTCGATCGCGCGACGACGTGGAGGTCGCCCAGCCGCTCGGCGAGCCGGGCGTCGTCCCAGGTCGCCATCTCCTCGCCGGTGACGATGCTGTCGGCCTCGAGGCCCGCTTCGCGGGCGATCGTCGCCGCGGTGCGCGGGTGATCGCCGGTGACGACCACGACCTGGATGCCCGCGCCCCGGGCCGTCGCCATCGCGTCGGCGATGCCCGGCCGGATCGGGTCGGCGAAGCCAACGAGGGCGCGCATCTCCCACGGTCCCTCGTCGATCTTTCGTGCCAGGGCGACGAGGCGCTCGCCGCCGGCCGCCGAGGTCTCGATCAGGTCGGCCCACCGGGCGCGCGCCTCCGGCGCCATCGCCCCGTCGTCCACCCAGGCGAGGACGACCTCCGGAGCACCCAGGGCCAGCCCCTCGACGTGACCGTCGCGGCGCGCATGCGTCCGGGTGATCGGCAGGGCGTGCGACGCGGGCTCCGCCTCGAGCAGGGTCCGCGCATCGAGCTCGGTCTCGCCACCCGCCTCGGACACCGCCGCGCGGAGCGCCCGGGTGAACGAAGCCGGCGCGATCTCCTCGCCCGGCCAGGCGTCCTCCTCGGCCCGGAGCGCCTCCTCGATCAGCGCCCGTCGCGCCGGCGGGGCCTCCACGACACCGTCGAGGGTCCGCACGGACGACACCGCGAGCCGGTTCTGGGTGAGCGTCCCGGTCTTGTCGGTGACGATGAGATCGACCGCGCCGAGGGTCTCCTCGGCGTTCAGGCGCCGGACGAGGACGCCCCGTTTCAGGAGCCGGTAGGCGCCCAGGCCGAGGATGACCGCGAGCAGCACGGGCGGCTCCTCGGGGATCGCCGCGATCGCCGACGAGATGCCCGCGAGGACATTCTCGCCGAGCGGATGACCGCGCACGAACCCGAGCCCGGCCGTGAAGGCGATGAGCGCGAGCGCGACGACGAGGAGGATCCGGACGAGTCGGTCGAGCTCGCGCTGGAGCGGCGACCGTCGCCGCTCGCGGGAGGCGAGGCTGCCGGCGATCTGCCCGAACTCGGTCGAGCCGCCGATCGCCACGACGACGCCTTCGCCCCGGCCGCCCACGACGCTGGTGCCCGAATAGGCGATCGCCCGCCGGCTCGCGAGTGGCGCGTCCGGCGGATCCGGGTCGACCCGCCCCTCCTCGGGGATCGACTCCCCGGTCAGGACGCTCCGGTCAAGGAGGAGGCGATCCGCGCGCGCGATGCGCAGGTCCGCCGGGACGACATCGCCACCCTGGAGGAGGACCACGTCGCCGGCCACGACGCCGGCCGCCGGGACCATCGCGGCGACACCGTCGCGGCGCACCCGGGCGACCGGTGCGGACGCCTCGCGCAACGCCTCCAGCGCTCGTTCGCCGCGGTACTCGGTGACGACGTCCGCGCCCACGATCGGCAGGAGTCCGGCGAGCACGAGGAGTCCGTCGCGCACCTCGCCCACGACGATCGCGAGCCCGCCGGCGAGCGCGAGCAGGAGCACGAACGGCTCCGTGGTCGCGTCGATCACCATCCGCCAGAGCGGTTCGTGCTCCGAGGCCTCGAGCGCGTTCGGACCGCCCTCTTGCGCGCGCCGCTCGGCCTCGGCCGTGCTCAGCCCTCGCGCAGGCTCCACGCCGAGGTCGGCGGCGACGGCGAGGGCGTCCGCGGCGTGCGGCCGGGGGTCCATCCCCCGCGAGGGCTTGGCCAAGGGCTGCCTCCTCCGGTCTGCGATGGTCCGGGACGTGCCATCGTCCATTGTCCGGCGTGCGGCCCAGACAGGCACGGGTGCCGCTCGCACTTATCGACGAATGGCACTGGCGCCCGTCGAGCGCGAGGACCAAGCTTCGCTGACGGTAGGAGGCATCTGCCAGCGGCGCTCCGACACGCGAATCGAATGGGGCTGCCGAACCGCGCGGACCACTGGCAGGTATCGACTCGTCGGCCCGGCGGAGGCGCACCATGGCGCTCCATCAGTCGACCCTTGCCCAGAGGGTGGCGTCCTATCCCGATCTCCTCCGTGCCCTGCTCATCGTGGCGGCGGTCATCGTGCTGATGCTCGTCGCGACCGTGATCTTCGGGGTGCACGACACGGGCTCGGCCTACGACATCGTGCCCGACCCGGCCAGCGGGGTGGGCCTTCCGTTCTAAGGGGAACTCGGGCCCGGGCGGTTGATCGTTGCCCCGCCGCCCGGGCCCGCGCGGATCTCCGATCGGAGGACTATTCGATGAAGCGCGTGTTCCTGCTCGTGTTCGCGTCGATCGCGTTGTCAGTGGCCGCGACGCTCCTGGCCACGTGGGCCTCGACCCACGTCCGATCTCGCGAACCGATCGCCTGACCGCCGACCAGATCCCCACTCCTGGCTCGACCTGTCGCCAGTGACGCCTGGCGCCGGAAGGGCACGCCCGATCGCACGTCGGCCGTCCAGACCTCGCGCGCGCCCGGGGCCCTCACGCGTACGACGCAGGACTTTCGGCTGATAGGCCGGCAGGACCCTCTCCCATAGAGTCCACGCGACGGGGCCGCAGTGTGTCGTCGACCCCTAGCCGCGCGAGGCATCCTTGAAGCACCGCGGGCCGGTGGTCCGGCCGATCCTGCTCATGCTCGTCTACGGAGCGTTCCTCGTCATCGTCGGGGTCACGGCGACGACCCAGGCGCTGATCGTCTCCCAGGACACGTGGCAGACCGTCGTCGAGCAGACGGTCGGCGCCGACACGGCGATGGTCCGCTCGTTCGCGTCCCTCGAGCTGCATGTCGCCGACCTCAGTGGCCCGATCGACGAGACCCGACGCCAGGAGCTGGACGCGGCCCTCGCGGTGCTGACGGAACAGAGCG
>DASVIK010000061.1:0-5809 GCA_036382135.1 Candidatus Limnocylindrales bacterium
AGGAGGCGGCGCGCCTCGGCCGGCCCGACGAAGTCGGCGTCGAGGCCGATCGCCCGCGTCCGGCTCAGCGTTCGCTGGAGCTCGCGGAGCTGGTCGACGCTCGAGGCGATGCGCAGGCTGCCGACCGTTTCGAATGCCCCGAGCGAGCGGTACAGCTCGATGCTGTAGCGACGGAACGCCATCATCGTGGACGAGGGATTGAACGCGGTCACGAGGCCCATCGCCTGGCAGGTGGAGCCCGCGGTCAGCTGCGCCTTCTCGAGGAGCAGGACGTCGCGCTCCCCGGCCAGCGCCAGGTGGTACGCGACGCTGCAGCCGGTGATCCCGCCACCGATGACGACGATCCGGGCCTGGTCCATCGATGGGCCCGCGTCAGGCGCTCGAGGCGGCGCCGAGGGCGCGCTCGAAGGCGGGCGTCGCAGCGGCTGCGAGGAGACGGTCGAAGTGCTTGCCGGCGTAGGCGACGAAGTCGACGTCGAGCGTGCTGATCCCCTGCTGGAGGACGCCCCACATCGCCTCGCGGAAATCCGAGACGATCCGCATGAGCGTCAGCCGGGCGAGCCGGTCCGGGCGGGCCGGGGCACCGTCGTAGGCCGCGAGCAGGATCGCATCCTCGTCCGCGGTCAGGTCGTGATTGGCGCTGAAGTTGCCGAGGTCGAAGAACGGGTCGCCCATCCCGGCGTACTCCCAGTCGACGATCCGGATCCGGGTGCCGTCGTCGATGAAGTTCCCGTTGAGCAGGTCGTTGTGGCACGGCCGCATCTCGACCGGGTTGGTGAGGAAGGCGAGCTCGATCCGCCGGCCGACGGCCCGGGCGTCGTCGTACGCGGGCGGGATCGGAACACTCCGGGCGAGCGCGAGCGCCCGGTACGCCTCCACGATCCGGAGCGGGATGAACAGGCCCGGGATGGCGGGCCCGTCGTGGATGCGACGGATCGAGTCGGCCACCCGGCGGATCGTCGCCGGCCGGTGGACGGCCTCATCCGGGACGGGCGACCCTTCGATGAACCGGGTGACGAGGTAGCCGCCGTTGCGGATGAACGCGGTCACCTCCGGGCCGACGCCGACCCCGGCCGCCGCCACGGTCGCCGCGTGCTCGACCTCGCGGCTGATGCCCAGGAGGTGCGTGTCGTTGCCGGCCAGCCTGACGACGTAGCGGTCGCGCTCGCCGGCCAGCTCGATGAGGAAGTTGCGGTTCGTGATGCCGCCCGAGAGCGCGGTCAGGGTCACCGGCCGGCCGGCGATCTCGGGCACGACCTGGAGCGACGCGATGAGCTCCTCTTCCAGCGTCACGTGGGCCTCGACATTGAGACGGCGCGGCGATCGCTCGCCGCGCCGTCGATCGCCTACTGGAGCGGCGTTCAGCCGATGACGGCCTCGCCCGTCGCCTTGTCAGCTTCAGGGGCGTCCTTCCGGTTCAGCTGGGTCACCGCGTAGTAGATGACCCCGAGAACGAGGAAGAGCAACACCGCCCCCTCGTAGAACGGGATGTCCGGCATCCAGCTGATCGGCTGGCCGCCGTTCGTCAACGCCTTGAGCGATGGGTTCGTGGCGTTGCGGAGTGTGCTGCCGAAGTTCCCGAACAGGTTCGTGTCGCTCCACAGCGCGAAGTTGATGGTCATCACGCCGCCCCACAGGATGGCGATCACGTTGATGATCGTGCCCCATGAACCGAGCTTGAACCACGCGCCCTGGTGCGGCCATCCCCGGACCCGCGCGGCGAGGACGCCGACGTTGCACATGAGGTAGCTGAGGTAGATCAGGCCAGTGGCGAAGGTCGCGAGGACGATCGGGCTGTCGGTGAGGACGAATGGCGCGGCGGCCAGGACGCCGACCGCGATCGCGGCGTTGGCGGGCGTGTGGAACGACTGGTTCACCTTGCCCCACAGGCCGCCGAGCGGCAGCCGGCGGTCTCGACCCATGGAGAACATCAACCTGGCCGTCGCGCCCTGGATCGCCGTCGTGCAGACATAGACGGCCACGAGGATGACGCCGAGGTAGAGCGTCCCGAGCTGCTCGCCGAGGCCGGACTTGATGGCCGTGCTGATCGGCGCCGGGTCCTTGAAGGCCGCCGCCATGTCCGGCGTGGCCAGGATGATCGCGAGCAGGAAGATCGCGCCGATGACCCCTGAGACCCAGATCGCGGTGAGGACACCGCGGGGCGCCTGACGGCTGGCGTCGATCGTCTCTTCGCCGAAGGTCCCTGCCGTGTCGAAGCCGTACACGACGAACAGGCTCATGAACATCGCGATGAGGAAGACCGGCAGGTAGCCGCCGGTGTCCGCCGTCTCGACGCCGGCCGTCGTGGTCAGGACGGACAGGTCCTGGTGGCGGCCGACGATGAGCAGGAGGATGGCGAACACGACCATACCCAGGATCTCGGCACCGACGCCGATGTTGTTGATGAGCGAGAGGATCCGGATCCCGATCGCGTTCACGATCGTCGAGGTCACGAGCGTGAGCAGGCCGAGGAAGACGGCCATGTTCGTGATCCCGGTCGGGTCCTTGGACGTGAGATCGATGCCCAGGATGCTCGAGAGCACGAGCGGCACCGTGGCGGCGACCGCGGAGACGGTCACGAGCCCGGCCCAGAAGTAGAACCAGCCGGTGAACCACCCGAGGGTGCGATGCGACAGGCGCTTCGACCATTGGTAGATGGAGCCGGCGACCGGGAAATGGCTCGACAGTTCGGCGAAATTGAGGGCGACGAATGTCTGGCCGAGGATGACCAGCGGCCACGACCAGAAGAACGCGGGTCCGCCGAAGCCCAGTCCAAGGGCGATCAGGGTGTAGGTGCCGGTCGAGACGCTGATGTAGCTGAACGCGACGGCGAAGTTCGACAGGAACCCGAGTGACCGCTTCAGTTCAGGCTTGATGCCCAGCGAACGCAGGTGAGCGTCGTCGCGCTCGCTGACGTCCGACCCGTGCGCAGAACCCGCCACGACGATCCTCCTCTACCACCGCACCGGGGCCCTGGGGTGGCCGGCGCGAGCTGTCCTCTGGGGAGACGCGAGGGACGCGAGGATCACCGGCGCACCCTCCCTCGGCGCCGAGCTTGCGCGGGAGCATAGGAGCGCGGCAGGTGCCCGTCAACGAGGAATCCGAGGGGCGCGACGCGTGGGGCAGCGTCCCTCGGGCGTGCGGGCGGGCGCCCGCGGGCCCCGCCCGTCTCAGCTCGGTGTCAGCCCGCGGTCACCGACGCTCGGAGCGACTCCGGCAGCGGCCGGTGGACCGGCACCGGGTGGATGTAGCGCCCGACCATCGCCCGCCCGCCGTCCACGCCGAGCTTGCGGAAGAGGAAGTCGATCTTGGCCCGCTGGGCGGCGAGGATCTCGTCCTTGGTCGCGAGGTCCCACAGCTCGCGCTTGAACGGGCCGATCGTCTTCTTGCGGGACGTGTACACGAACTGCTGGTCGGTCTGGTCGGTCTTGCGCTCGTCGATGGCGTTGCTGTAGCACCAGTGGTCGATCGCTTCGCGCAGCTCGGCCGGGAACGCCGGATGGTCGTAGAGCAGGTTCTGGAACCCGGTCGCGAGGTGGATCTCCGCCGTCTCGACCTCCCGGAAGCGGTGGAAGAGCTCGTCCGGCAGCGTGCTGGCCCCGTGCTGCACGGTGCCGGCCAGGCCGTACTCGGTCCGGGCGACCGCCCCGAGCCGCTCGTGGACCGCGAAGTCCACCGCGACTTTCCCGACGGTGCCGTCCGGCAGGACCACGCCGCCGTGGCTGGTCCCGGTCTGCACGCTCACCTTGCTGATGCCGATCGCGCCGGGCGATCGCGCGTCCAGCTCGCGACGGTAGCCGTCGAGGTAGGCGCGCAGCTCGGCCTCGTTCGAGTTGGCCTTGCCGACCTCGCCGATCTCGCCACCGACGCTGATCGTGACGCCGTCCGACTCGAGGGTCCGGATGAGCGCGGTGAGTTCCGCGGCGCGCTGGTAGTTGTCGCGCTGCTCGTCGTCGACCGTCGGGCGGGAGAGGTCGACCAGGGTCGAGCTGTCGATGTCGATGTTGCGGTAGCCGGCGTCGACGGCGAGGCGGCAGGCCCGCCGGATCTCCTCGGTCATCGTCTCCGGATCGGCGCCGTACTTCTTGGCGTTGAACTGGTAGTGGTCGCCCTGGAGGAAGACCGGACCGCGCCAGCCGGCCGCGATCGCTCCGGCGAGGACGCTGGTCGCGAAGTCGATCGGCCGCTGGAACGTATATGTCTGCTCACTGCGGGCGATCTCCAGGATGACCGCGCCGACGTCGCCCGCCTCGGCCGCCTCGTAGACGACCCGCGCCATGTCGAAGGTCTGGGCCCGGAGGTTGATCGCCGGGACGGTGAAGCCGGACACTTCGCCGCGGGCGCGGGCCATGTACAGCTCGTGGATGCTCGCGCTGTGCGCCCCGAGCGCCTGCGACGCCTCCCAGATGAGCCACTGGGCGGCCTCGGTCGCACCCGGGTCGGTCGCGAAGGCGGCCGTCCAGGCGAGGTCGCGGATGCCGCGGTCACGGAATCCCTGCTCGTCGTCGATCGTCAGGCGATCGTCGTCGACGTGGGCGAGACCGGTGAGGAGGGCGAGGAGCTCGCTGGCGGTCGCGGCGACGGTGGGCATGGCGGTCGGTCTCCTGGTACGCGGGCGCACGGCCATGGTACCGGCCGGTGTCCGAACGGGCAGGAGCCGTTCGGACCTAACCTCGGGGACCGCCCGACCCGCGGGCGACAGGCCCTTGGGCGCGCGTCAGCTGCCGAGGATCGGCTTGGTGACCATGAGCAGGACGATGGCCACGATGAGGACGGTCAGGAACATGCCGCCCCGCTGGAGCTTCTTGCCGTTCGCCAGCAGCTCGGGCGGCGGCCCGGCCGGGGCGCCGGCGGGCGGCGGACCCGACATCGCGCCCGTGAGCTCGACCATGCGCTTGGCCGCCGGTCCCTGGACGAAGATCGCGTAGAGGATCGCGACGAGGTAGAGCGGGATGGCGATGAGCAGCCAACGCCAGGGCGACGAGGTCACGTCGAGGCCGATGATGAGGATGAGGCCGAGGCCGGTCAGGCCCTGGACGATCGCGCCCGGGATGACCACCTTCGATTCGATCGTGTGGGCGAGCTCCGCCGCGAAATGACCGTGCTGCGGGGCGCGCTGGGTCGCGCTCGCGATCATCGGGAACACGAAGGTCGGGCCGAACACCGCGATCGCGCCCATCACGTGGAGGAACAGGAATAGCTGGAGCATCGGCAGTCTCCTCCGCGCGACCCTCTGGGGCGACCGGCCGTTCGGCGGGGTCGGGGGCCGCGATGCGCCCCGTAATCTAGCGTGCCGGCGGGCCTCCGTGCGGGCTCGGCGCGCAGGATCTCAGGAAACGTGCTTCGTGCGCCGCGAGACGAAGTCGACCAGGACGTACTCGCCGAGGTGCTCCGGTTCGGCGTAGAACGCGCGACCGCGGTTGAGTCGCGTCATGAGGGCCACGAAGTCGGCCAGCGCCCGGGACCGCTCGAGCATGAACGTGTTGATCGTGATCCCGTCCTTGGTGCAGCGCTGGACCTCGCGCAGCGTCTCGGCGATCGTCTTGCGGGTCGGCGGGTAGTTGAACTCGACCTGGCCGTCCTCGATGTGGGCGGTGGGCTCACCGTCCGTGATGACCACGATCTCCTTGTTCGCCCCGTGGCTCCGGGCGAGGATCCGGCGGGCGAGCATGAGCCCGTGCTGGAGGTTCGTGCCGTACTCGTAGCCGTGCCAGGACAGCTGGGCGAGGGCTTGCGGCCGGATCTCCCGGGCGTAGTAGGCGAAGCCGATGATGGCGAGGTCGTCGCGCGGGAACTGCGTCCGGATGAG
>DASVIK010000062.1:0-7298 GCA_036382135.1 Candidatus Limnocylindrales bacterium
GGAGGCGTTCGCGGTCGTCCAGGCGCCGTTCATGACCGAGCACAGTGAGCCGGCCCACCGCAACGAGCTGTTCGCCGCCCAGTTCGCCATCCAGAGCGGTACGAACGTCGTCGCGGCCGTCGTGGGTGGCGTCGTCGCGGCGGTCATCGCCCGCGCCGTCGGGCTGGACCCCGAGGGCCCCGGAACCTACCGCATCATCCTCGTGCTCATGGTCGTGCTCCTGGTCGCGGCGCTCGGGACGGTGGCCCTGCTCACCGACGACCGGCCCCGTGCCGTCGCCGGGCCGCGGCTCGTCACGCTCGGCGAGCCTGCGGCGTTCCCACCCGACCCGCGCCGGCCGCGCTCCCTGCTCGGCATCGTCGTGTACGACCGCAACCGGTTCGGCAAGCTCCTGCTGCCAGGCCTCCTCATCTCGATCGGGGCAGGTCAGGTCATCCCGTTCCTCAACATCTTCATCCAGCGCAAGTTCGGGCTCGATCTGACGTCCATCAACGCCGTGTTCGCCCTGACGAGCCTCGGGACGGTCGCGGCGATCCTGGCCCAGCCCAGGCTCGCCCGCCGGTTCGGGCAGATCACCTCCGTCGTCATCGTCCAGACGGCGAGCATCCCGTTCCTCGTGGTCCTCGGGTTCTCGCCCGTGCTGTGGACCGTGATCCTGGCGATGGCCGTGCGGAACTCGCTGATGAACGCGGGAAACCCGATCTTCAGCGCGTTCGCCATGGAGCGGGTGACGCCGGCGGAGCGGGCCACGCTGTCCGCTGCGATGAGCGTGCTCTGGCAGATCGGCTGGGTCGCCGGCGGGACGTGGTACGCCGTGCTCCAGGGCACGCTCGGCTTCGAGCCCGGCTACACCGTGAACTTCCTGTCTATCATCACCCTGTATTCGATCGCCACGGGGCTGTACTGGGCATGGTTCCGGAAGACCGACCGGCGGACGCTCGACCGGCGGATCCCGATCTGACCGTTGCCGGGGGAGGGACCCCGCCACACGGGACGCCGGGCGTCGACCTGGTCGCCGCGGCGGTCTTCAACAACGCGGTCTGGTGCGATGCCGTCTGCCAGGCCCTGGGCTGCGACACGGACTTCGTCGACGATCTCTGGATCAACAGCGGGACGTCCCCGCCGTTCTACCCGAATGCGATCACGCTGGCCCCCCACGATCCGGATGCCCAGCTGCGGCGGATCCGCCTGATCGCCGATCGGGGGCTGCCACCCGGCTGGAGCGTCAAGGATGCGTTCGCCACGCTCGACCTCTCCGGGCTCGGCTACCGGGTCCTCTTCGAGGCGGAGTGGCTCGGCCTGCCGGCGGGTCGGGCGCCGGCCGCGCTCGACGTCCCCGGTGTCCGCTGGGAGCCGGTGACGTCCGGATCGCGGCTGGACGCGTGGGAAGATGCCTGGCGCAACGGGCCGGATGACGCCAGCGTGACCACCCATCGCGACCGCATCTTCGTCCCGGCGCTGCTGGCCGATCCGGACATCGTCTTCTTCGCCGCCGATCGGGACGGGCAGGTCGTCGGAGTCGTCGTCGGCAACCGATCGGACGACGGCTCGGGTCCGGTTGTCGGCATCTCGAACCTCGTGCTCCCGGCCGAGGACGGCGAGCGGCTCCGCGCCGGTGCGGTCGCCGCGGTACGGTCGGCGTTCCCCGATCTGCCGATGGTCTGCTACGAGCGGGGCGCGGACCTCCGCGCGATGGCGTCCCTGGGGTTCGATCCGCTGGGACCGCTGAGGGTCTGGGGGACGTCCTGACCGCCTCCGAGCGGTCGGCAGGCGCCATACTCCGCGGCATGAAGATCCGGCTCATGATCCAGGGGACGGGCAAGACCGCGGCCGGCATGGAGATCCCGGCGGATGTCGTCGAGGCGCTCGGGGCGGGCAAGAAGCCGCCCGTCCGCGTCACGATCAACGGGCACACCTACCGGAGCACGGTCGCGTCCATGGGCGGGAGCTTCTGGGTCGGTGTCAGCAACGACAACCGCGCGAAGGCCGGTGTCGCTGCCGGTCAGGAGGTCGACGTCGACCTCGAACTCGACACCGAGCCGCGCGAGGTGACGGTGCCGGCCGACTTCCGCGCCGCCCTTGACGGCGATCCCGTCGCCGCGCGCTTCTTCGATGGGCTGTCGTACTCCAACCGGCTCCGTCACGTCCTCTCGATCGACGACGCCAGGACACCCGAGACGCGCCAGCGACGCATCGACAAGGCCGTCGCCACGCTCCGTGAGGGTCGCGCCTGAGGGTCTTCCGATCTCGGCGCGACCCATGTCGATTTCGCCCGGTCCTCGTTCGACGCGTAGGTAGAGGGCAAGGCGAGCCGGTCCGACTCGATCCGGCCGCCGGGACCCCATCCGGTACCTGAAGGAGAAGCGATGCGGGTGATGGTCATCGTCAAGGGCAGCCAGGCCTGGGAGGCGGGTGCGCCCACGGATGAGGCGCTCCTCACCGCGATGGGGCGCTACAACGAGGAGCTCGTGAAGGCCGGCGTCATGCTCGATGGCGAAGGGCTCCATCCGAGCTCGAAGGGCGCCCGCGTCCGGTTCGCCGGCACGACGCGCACCGTCATCGACGGGCCGTTCGCCGAGGCCAAGGAGCTCATCGCCGGCTACTGGCTGTGGCAGGTCAAGTCGCTGGACGAGGCGATCGAGTGGGCGAAGCGGTGCCCGGCCCCGATGTCGGGGCAGGAGGAGAGCGAGATCGAGATCCGCCAGGTCTTCGAGACCGAGGATTTCGGCCCCGAGCTCACGCCCGAAGCCCGCGAACGCGAGGATCGACTGCGTGCCCGACTGAGCGCGCGCTAGAGGGCCGGGCAGCCGGCCAGACCTGCGTCAACGACCCGATTCCGACACCGAAGGAGACTCACGATGCGATTCTTCATGTACACCCTCGGCGACGAGAACATCCCCGTCCCGCCCCCCACGCCCGAGCTGTTCGTCGAGATGGGCGCCTTCATGGAGGAGGCGACCAAGTCCGGCGCGCTGATCGCGACCGGCGGCTTCGGGCCGACGGCGCTGGGCGCGAAGGTCAGCCTGACGAACGGCACCTACAGCGTCACGGACGGCCCGTTCTCCGAGGCGAAGGAGCTGATCGGCGGCTGGGCACTCGTCGAGGCGGCGTCGAAGGACGAGGCGATCGGCTGGGCGAAGCGCTTCCTCAAGATCGTCGGCGGCGGCGAGTCCCGGATCCGCCAGGTCTTCGGCCCGGAGGACGGCGCCCCCCGGTGACGGGCTCGGACACCCATCGCGCCATCGACGCCGTCTGGCGGATCGAGTCGGCCCGGCTCATCGCCGGGCTGGCTCGGACCGTCCGCGACGTCGGCCTGGCCGAGGATCTCGCCCAGGACGCGCTGGTGGCGGCGCTCCAGCAGTGGCCGGAGTCGGGTGTCCCGGACAACCCGGGCGCTTGGCTCATGGCCGTGGCGAAGCGTCGGGCGATCGACCTTATCCGCCGGCAGACGCTCCTCGAGCGCAAGCACGACGAGCTCGGCCGCGACCTGGAGATCCAGCAGGACCTCGCCGTCGCCGAGCGGGACGCGGCGAGCGAGGACGACGTCGGCGACGACCTCCTGCGGCTCGTCTTCGTCGCCTGCCACCCGGTGCTCCCCACCGACGCCCGCGTCGCACTCACCCTCCGCCTGCTCGGCGGCCTGACGACCGACGAGATCGCCCGCGCCTTCCTCGTGCCGGAGGCGACCGTCGCCCAGCGGATCGTCCGTGCCAAGCGAACGCTATCCGAGGCCCACGTGCCCTTCGAGGTCCCCCGGGCCGGAGAGCTCGCCGCTCGCCTTGCGTCGGTCCTCGAGGTCATCTATCTCGTCTTCAACGAGGGCTACTCGGCCACCGCCGGGGACGACTGGATGCGACCCGGGTTGTGCGAGGACGCGCTCCGTCTCGGGCGGATCCTCGCGGAACTCGTCCCTCGGGAGCCCGAGGTGCACGGGCTCGTCGCGCTCATGGAGATCCAGGCGTCGCGATCGCGGGCCCGGGTGGGCCCGGCGGGGGAGCCGATCCTGCTGCTCGACCAGAACCGCGCGCGCTGGGATCAGCTGCTCATCCGGCGCGGCCTCGCGGCGCTGGCGCGGGCGGAGGCGCTGGGTGGCGCGCTCGGCCCCTACGCGCTCCAGGCCGCGATCGTCGCCTGTCACGCCCGCGCACGGACCCCGGACGAGACGGACTGGCCGCGCATCGCGGCGCTGTACGACGCGCTCGCCCAGCTGGCGCCATCGCCCGTCGTCGAGCTCAACCGCGCGGTGGCGGTCTCGATGGCCTTCGGCCCGGCGGCCGGCCTCGAGCTCGTCGATCGGCTGGCGGCGGAGCCCACGCTGAAGGGCTACCACCTCCTGCCGAGCGTGCGCGGCGACCTCCTGGCCAAGCTCGGTCGCCTGGACGAGGCCGGGGCCGAGTTCCGGCGGGCGGCGGGGCTCACCCGCAACGTCCGCGAGCGGGCGCTGCTGCTCGAGCGTGCCGCGGCCAGTGCGCGGGGTCGCGCCCGGTCCTGAGTGGACACCCGTCCTGACGTTCGCCACAGCGACGAAGACGCTGCACGACGGGACTGGTACGTTCGCGGTAGCCGATCCGTCGACGAACGCGTGCCCGGCAGAGGTGAGGCGTGGATACCTGGAAGTTCTTCGACATCACGCATCGCGACCACGTGGTCTGCAACCCGACGAGCGTCGCCAGGCTGGACGAGGTCGTCGGCCTCCTCGACCTGCCGCCCGAGCCGAACGTGCTCGACGTGGCCTGCGGCAAGGGCGAGTTCCTCCTGCGCCTCGCGGGGACCTACGGCGATGGCACGGGCCGCGGCTTCCGGGCGGTCGGGGTGGATATCTCGCCGTTCTGCATCGCCGATGTCCGGGCCGCTGCGGCCCGTCGGGTCCCCGCCGCGGCGCTCGAGCTCCTCGAGATGGGCGGGGCCGACTATCGCGCCGCGCCCGCGAGCTTCGACCTTGCCTGTTGCCTGGGCGCGAGCTGGATCTTCAACGGCCACCGCGGGACCCTCGGCGCCCTGCGGGCGGCCGTTCGCCCGGGTGGCCAGGTGCTCGTGGGCGAGCCATTCTGGCGCTCCGAGCCCGATCAGGCCTACCTGTCGCTTTCGGGGATGCGGCGCGACGAGTTCGGCCGTCACGCCGAGAACGTGGAGGCGGGCATCGCCGAGGGCCTCGTGCCGTTGCTCGCGCTCGTGAGCAACGGCGACGACTGGGACCGCTACGAGACGCTCCAGTGGCGGGCCGCCGCGCGCTATGCCGCGAGCCATCGGGACGACCCGGACGTGCCGGAGCTCCTCGAGCGGGTCGACCGTTCGCGCCATGCGTACCTCACCTGGGGTCGCGCGACGCTCGGCTGGGCGCTCTACCTGTTCGCGGTCCCCGGCTGAGCGGTACGGCCGAGGGGTGGGCCGGATGGCCCGGGGATCACGCCGTGGGACAGGGCCCTCGCCATCCGTGCCCGCGCGGCCTAATGTGGCCCCTCACAGGCGAAGACCGAGCGGCATCACGGGACGGAGGGCGCGATGGTTCGGATCCTCAGCTTCCTCGGCACGATCATCCTCGTCTTCGGCGCGCTCGCCGGCGGCGTGGCGGCCGGATCCGGAGGCAGTGCGGGAGCCTCGACGCGCGTGGGGGCAGTGCCCGCCATCGCCGCGGCCGGGACCCTCGGCCATCCGGCGGCCGGACGCGCCGCGCACCCGGGCTGGACGGGCGAGCGGCTTTTCGGCTCGAAGAACGACGACGACTGGGAGCCGGCCGTCGCGGCCGATCCATCCGCCCCATACGAGTACATCCTGACGACGCGGTATGGCGGCGCGAAGGCCTGCGCCCACTGCCCCGATCCGGCGCTCATCCTCCGCGTCTCCAATGACGGTGGCCGGACGTTCGGCGGAGATCGATTCCTGTGCGCGTGCAAGGGCGTCGTCGCCCAGAACGACCCGCAGATCGAAGTCGCCACCGACGGGACCGTGTATGCCGCGTGGCTCAACGACTTCGTGCCCGGCGCGGTGTTCTCGAAGTCGAGCGACCACGGCCGGACCTGGACGGACCCGATCACCCTGAAGACACCCGCCATCGCGTTCGGGGACAAGCCAGCCCTCGCGATCTCGCCCTCCGGGCGTGACGTCTACGTCGCCTGGAACGCGAGCGATTCGTACATCTCGGTCTCACACGACTTCGGCGCGACCTTCCGGGCGCCGGTCAAGACGAACGCCGACACCCGCTACTGGTACGCGTATTCCGGCGCGGTCGCGGCCAATGGGACCGTCACGTTCAGCGAGACCGACTACACCCAGGACAGCACCGGCCCGGTCCGGGTCGAGGCGCTCCGGTCGACCGATGGCGGGAAGCACTGGCAGCAGGTCCTCGTCGACACCGTGGCTCAGCAGCCGCCGTGCGTTTCCGACGGCTGCCCGCTGGAGTTCTACGGGCCCTCCGCGCTCATGGCGATGGACGCGACGGGCCGGCTCGTCGTCATGTACCAGGGCGCGTCCGTCCCGGAGGGACCGCAACGTGTCTACGTGCGCCACTCGACCGACGGGGGCCGCACCTGGTCGAAGCGCACCGATATCGACGGCGGACCGCTTGGCACGAACGCGGCCTTCGGCGGTGCCGCCGCGACGGGACACGGCGACTTCCGCCTGTGGTACCAGGACGACCGCAATGGCGCGGCCGGCTGGAACACCTGGTTCCGGCGCTCCACGGACGGGGGCGTCACCTGGTCGGCCGAGGTGCGTCTCTCGGATCGCGCGAGCGGTGCCCCGTACAAGACCGCGGCCGGCTACGCACAGCCCTATGGCGACTACGGCGAGGTCGCGATCACCGACTCGGGCGCGACGATCGCGGTCTGGGGCGAAGGGACGAGCTACAACGGGCCGGGCGGCACCTGGTACGACCTCTCGACGCCGTAGCGAGGCGCTGCCTCCTGGAGCGGGTCCATCCGCGGGCGGGGGCCTGACCGTGTCGATCGACCGCCCGGCCCGCGGCTGGCGGGTCCCCGTCGACCGGGGCGACGATGGCTGATCCGATGCTGGAACACCTGGACTACATCTACCTGCCCAGTCGCGACGTCGCGGCCGACGCGACGTACTTCACGAGCGTGCTCGGCGGCCGGCTTGTCTTCGCGATCGAGGCGATGGGCACCCGGGTGGCGATGGTGCAGCTGACCGAGGATCCGCCGCGGATCCTGCTCGCCGGCCACCTCGAAGGCGACCGGCCCATCCTCGTCTACCGGGTCGACGACCTCGATGCGGCGATGACCGAGCTCGAGGCCCGCGGGTGGGCGCGCGGTCTCACCCTCGAGATCCCCCAGGGACCTGTC
>DASVIK010000063.1:0-3715 GCA_036382135.1 Candidatus Limnocylindrales bacterium
TCGCCACCGGCCAGGTACACCGTCGCGTCGCCGGGGATGAAGCCGCGGGTGAAGTAGGCCGCGAGGAATTCGAGCAGGAGCGCCGCGGCCACGGCCACGAACGCGATGGCCAGCACGCGGCGCCGGTCCTGCAGTAACGAGCGGATCACGGAGCGATCGTACGCCGCAGCCGGAAGGCCCGGCATCGTACGGCTGTCCGCCGCACGGTGCCGGCCGGGCGGTACTATCGGGGTGTTGCCCCGACGCGCCACTCTTGCCACCGTAAGCGGATGGGCCGGCAGTCCGATCCGCCGCCCGTTCCCGAGGGCCTCGTGACCGATCCTTCTCATCCAGCGTCCGCCACGCCGCTCGTCGCTGTGATCATCCCCGCGCTGAACGAGGCGGGCAAGGTCGGCCGGGTGCTCGACAAGTTCCCGAGCGATGGCCGCTTCGAGGCGATCGTGGTGGACGACGGCTCGATCGATGGCACCGGCGACGAGGCTCGAGCTCACGGCGCCGCGCTCGTGATCCGGCACGAGGTCAGGGGTGGCGTCGGCGCGGCGATCCGCGACGGCTGGCTCGCCGGCGTCGAGCGTGGCCGCCCGTACCTCGCCCTCCTGTCCGGAGACGACCAGCACGTCCCGTCCGAGCTTGCCGGGGCGCTCGACGCGCTCATGGCGCGCAAGGCCGATTACGTGCAGGGCTCGCGCTGGATCCGGGGCGGCCACGTCGAGGGCGGGACCGGCGGTCGCGGATTCGGGACCCGGGTGTACTCGGCGGTGTTCAGCGCCCTCGCCCTGCGCCGGGTCACCGACGCCACGAACGGGTTCCGGATCTTCCGGTCCGCGATCCTGTCCGACCCCAAGATCGACATCCGCCAGGCGTGGCTCGACAGCTACGACCTCGAGCCGTACGTCCTGTACAAGGTGATCCGCCGCGGCTACAAGGTCATCGAGCATCCGTGCACGGTCGTCTATCACGCCAAGGAGGGCTACACGCACATGCGCGGCCTCAGCGACTGGTGGCGCCTCTTCCGGCCGGCCGTCCTCCTGCGCTTCGGAGTCAAGCGGTGACGCGGCGGCGGATGCCGAACGGGGCGATCCGATGATGGCCGTGGAGCGCTCGTTCGGAGGACGGCGGATCCTCGTCACCGGCGGCGCCGGCTTCGTCGGCGGCGCGGTCGTCAAGCGACTCGTCGAAGCCGGCGCCAAGGTGACGGTCCTCGACGACCTGTTCACGGGCCAGTCGGAGACCGTCCCGGCGGCGGCCCAGTTCGTCAAGGGCTCCGTGACCGACGAGGCGCTGGTCAACGAGCTCGTGGCGGCGAACTCGCTCATCTTCCACATGGCGGCGCGGAACATCATCGCGAGCACGAAGAACCCGCGCGACGATTTCGCGACCAACATCGGGGGAACGCTCAACGTCGCGATGGCGGCCCGCGATGCCCGCGTCGAGCGGGTCGTCTACAGCTCATCGACGTCGGTCTACGGCAACCCACGGAGCATCCCCATCAACGAGGACGACGGGATCGTCCCGCTGAGCCCGTATGCCGTCAGCAAGCTCGGGGGCGAGCACTACTGCCTCGCGTTCTACGAGAGCTACGGGCTGCCGGTCTCGGTCGTCCGGTACTCCAACATCTACGGCCCGGGACAACGCCCCGACAACCCGTATTGCGGGGTCGTGAGCAAGTTCCTGACGAGTGTCTTCGCCGGCGAGCCACTCATGATCCACGGCGACGGTCTCCAGACGCGCGACTTCACCTACATCGACGACGCGGTCGAGGCGACCCTCCTCGCGGCGATCAACCCGCGCGCCGAGGGCGAGGTCTTCAACGTCGGGACCGGCATCGAGACGTCGATCGCCGACCTCGCCCGGATGGTCGGCCAGGCCGTCGGCCGCGAGGCGGTCGTCAAGACCATCGACCGTCGCGACATCGACAACATCCGGCGGCGGGTCGTGAACATCGAGAAGGCCCGGCGGATGCTCCACTGGGTTCCCCAGATCCGCATGCAGCGCGGGCTCGACAAGACCGCGGAATGGTTCCAGGCCGCCGGCTTCGCCGGTCAGGCCGTCCCCGCTCCTGGCTGAGCGTGCTGCGCTCGCCCGGCGGCCCGGGACTCCCCGGGATCGATCGGGCGGGCCAACGGGAGGAACGCCGGCAGGAGCATCGCGAACGAGCCGTCGTGAACGGCCGGGTTCGCCAGCACCATCGTGACGACCGCAGCCGCGAAGGCGGCTCCCGGTCGATCGCGCAGGACGACGATCGCCACACCGCCGGCCAGCAGCGTCAGCGGGATGACGAGCGAAACGATCGGGTCCGGCAGGCCCAGGCCCTGTGCGATCGCCGGCAGGCTCGCCGGGGCGATGCCCTGCGTCCCGGTCTGACGGGCGACGTCGAGCCAGTCGAGGTGGGCGCCGATCCCGGCGCCGAGGAGGCTGACCACGCCGATGACCGTGGCCGCGACGGCGAACCACGCGAGCTCCGCCCAGCGACGGCCGACCAACAGCCAGAGCACGAGCAGGACGGGCAGGATCTTGACCGCGACGCTGAAAGCCACGAGCGATCCGACCACTGCGGGCCGGCCCGCCCGGCGGGCGAGCCAGATCGTGGCGAAGACGCCGAGGAGGAGCGTGTTGAGGTTCGCCGAGAGTGCGGTGATCGCGAGCTCCGTGGTCAGGGCGAGGACGGCGAGCGTCACGACGAGGGAGCCGAGACCCGTGAACCAGACCGTCGTAACGATGGCCGCGATGCCGGCGACCGCCCACCACGCGGTGATCGCGACGTCGCGCGGCAGCAGGGCCAATGGACGCCAGGCGACCGCGACCGGCGGCGGGGACACGAGCGGGGTGGTGTACAGCGGGGGCAGGATCGGCACCGGCAGGTCGCCGGGTCCCAGGTGATACAGGGCGTGCCCATCGTCGAGGCGCTGGCCGGCCGCGTAGTAGTTCGAGGCATCGGTGCCGACCAGCGTCGGGTCGCTCAGCCAGGGCGTGCCCCGGAACAGCGCGATGAGGTAGACGAAGAAGACGGTCATGACCGCGGCCCGGATCGCGAGGCGAACGAGCGGGAGCCGGGAGGTCGCGACGATCCGGTCGGCCATGGTCGGGGCCGCTATGCGGGCGGAGCCGAGGGGAGTCGCGGCGGCGCCGGCGCACGAAGCGCCGCGAACCGACCCGCGGGCTCGAGCGCCACGAACGCGGCCAGGAGGAGCGTCACGTTCGTCAGGTTGAAGATGGGCGACGCGAAGACGCCCGTGGCGATCGCCACGATCCAGGCGGCTCGTTCGCGTTCGCGCAGGACCCAGATCGCGGCGATCCCGATGACCGAGACGATCGGTGCCACCAGGGGCATCAGGTCCGGCGACGCGCCGAGGGCGCTCAGGATGCCCACGAGGCTGCCCTGGATGCCGCCGCCGCGGGCCACCGCGTCCGAGATGTGGAGGTACTCGATGTGGGCGTCGAAGCCCGCGCCGAGCACGCCCACGCCCAGGCCGACGAGCCCGACGACGATCGCGACGGACAGGGCATCCCAGCGGCGCGTGACGAGCAGCCACCAGGCGAGGAAGACGGGGGTCAACTTCACGACCGAGGTCAACCCGATGATCCCGCCGGCCAGCCTTGGGTGGCCGCGGGCGATGGCGAACCAGGCCCCGATGATCGCGATCGTGATGAACGTGCTCACGTTGCCCGACCAGGCCGTCTCGACGAGCGGCACGAGGAGGACGAGGATGCCGAT
>DASVIK010000064.1:0-4691 GCA_036382135.1 Candidatus Limnocylindrales bacterium
CCCGGAAGCTGCTGCTCCACCGCTCCGAGATCGACGAGATCATGGGTCGGGCCAAGCAGAAGGGCCAGACGATCGTGCCGCTCCGGCTGTACATCTCGCAGCGCGGTCGGGCCAAGCTCGAGCTCGGACTGGCCCGCGGCAAGAACCTCCACGACAAGCGGCGGGACATCGCCGAACGCGAGGCGAAGCGCGACGTCGCCCGCGAGGTCGCCGAGGCGCGCCGGGGCTAGGCCGCCGGGTCCCGGTGGCCGGGTTCGGGCGTCGTCGGCTCGGTCGGCGGTGCGGTCCGGGCGGCGCTAGGCTGGCGCCATGCGACTCGAGCGGATGATCCACGCCGTCGACCTGCACGCGTGCGGCGAGCCCGGACGGGTCATCGTGGGCGGCGTGCTCGACGTCCCGGGCGCGACGATGTTCGACAAGATGAGCTGGCTCCGCGAGAACCACGACGACCTGCGCCTGCGCATGGTCCGCGAACCGCGCGGCTATCCCGCGGCCAACTGCAACCTGATCCTGCCCTCGAACCATCCCGACGCGCAGGCCGGCTATGTGATCATGGAGCAGGTCGAGTACCCGGGGATGAGTGGCACGAACACGATCTGCGTCGTGACGGCGCTGCTCGAGACCGGCATGATCGAGATGGTCGAGCCGGTGACCGAGCTGACCCTCGAGAGCCCGGCCGGCCTCATCCGCGTCCGCGCCGACTGCGCCGGCGGCAAGGTCACCGGGGTCACGTTCCGCAACGTCCCGTCGTTCGCGACCCACATCGACGCCCGCGTCGAGGTGCCCGAACTCGGCACCGTGACCGTCGACGTGGCGTACGGCGGGATGTTCTACGTGATCGCCGACGCGGGGCGGTTCGGCTTCCGCCTCACGCCCGACGAGGGTCGCGACATCGCGCGCGTCTCGGAGATGATCAAGGCGGCCGCGGCCGAGCAGCTGCCGGTCGTCCACCCCGAACAGCCGGGCTTCGCCGGCATCACGATCGCCCAGCTCTCCGGTCCCGCACACGACCCGCGCAACTCGCGGCGGAACGTCGTGACCGTCTCGAGCGGGATCCTGGACTGGTCGAAGCCGGCGACCTGGACGGGCGCGATCGACCGGTCGCCATGCGGGACCGGCACATCCGCCAAGATGGCCGCCCTGCACGCCCGCGGGGAGCTGGCGATCGGCGCGGAGTTCCGCCACGAGGGCATCCTCGGGACGGTCTTCACCGGGCGACTCGTCGAGGAAACGACGATCGGTGGCGCGGTCGCCGACGGGGGCCGCTCGGCCGTCGTGCCCGAGATCACCGGCCGCGCGTGGATCACGGGCTTCGCCCAGTACGTCGTCGACCCGGACGACCCGTTCCCGGACGGCTTCACGGTCGGCGACATCTGGGCCTGAGCCGGGATCCCGATCCGCGGGCGTCGGCGCGCGGGCCGCGGCCGCACAATCGCACGATGAGGGCGTGGATCGACGGCATCGCGGCGGACGAACGGCGCCTGCGGCGCGTTGCCGTCGCCCTCTCGGCGGCGGTCTTCATCGTGCCGCTCGCGTTCCTCCTGGTCACGCCGCACCCGCTCGAGCAGCCCGTCGGCGTGGACTACCAGCTCTACCGGGATGCGGCCGCGCGTTGGCTCGCCGGGGGCCCGTTCTTCGAGCCGTACCAGGTCGCCGGCCCGTATCCGATCAGCGCCGGCGACATCCTCTATCCGCCGGTCGGCCTCTGGCTGTTCGTGCCGTTCACGTTCCTGCCGGCCGTCCTGTGGTGGGCGATCCCGCTCGGCATCACGGCGTGGGCCGTCTGGCGGCTCCGACCCCGGCCGCAGGCGTGGCCGCTCATCGCCCTGTGCCTCGCCTGGCCGACGACCCCGCTGAAGATCTGGACCGGCAACCCGGTCATCTGGGCGGTCGCGGCCGTGGCCCTCGGCACGCTCTATCGCTGGCCGGCGGTCTTCGCGCTCATCAAGCCGAGCCTCTTCCCGTTCGCCCTGTTCGGCGCGAACCAGCGCAGCTGGTGGCTGGCCCTGGCAGCCTTCGGCGTCCTGTGCCTGCCGTTCGGCTCGATGTGGGCCGACTGGGCGGCGTCCGTCGTCAACTCGCGCGGCGGCGGGATCCTCTACTCGTCGCTCGAGATCCCGATGCTCCTCCTGCCGCTCGCGGCGTGGCTCGGTCGGACCCGCGATCGGACGGACGCTCCGACGGACGGTCGGACAGTGACGAGGCGGCGGTAGACTTCGCGACGTGGAGTGGCTCGCCCAGCACTTCTACCAGATCCTCGTCCTCCTCCTCGGACTTCTGCTCCTGGCGAGGATCCTGACGTCGATCATGCCGGCCCGCCCCCAGAGACAGCGAAGGGAGACCCGCAGCATGCCTCTGTTCCGAGTCCGCAAGCGCCGCGAGGGCAGCCGCGTGATCCGCGTGATCGGGGTCGGCGGGGGCGGCGGCAACGCCGTCGACCTGATGACCCGAGCCCGGACCCGGGGCATCGACATCATCGCCTGCAACACCGACAGCCAGGCCCTCAGCCGGTCGATCGCGACGCACCGGATCCAGATCGGCAGCGGCATCACCCATGGCCGCGGGGCCGGCGGTGACCCATCGCTCGGGGAGAAGGCGGCCGAGGCCGACGCGAAGAAGATCGGCCGGGCCCTGGCCGGCTCGGACATCGTCTTCATCACGGCCGGTCTGGGCGGCGGCACGGGCTCCGGCGCGTCCCCGGTCATCGCCCGGATCGCTCGCGACCTCGGGGCGCTGACGATCGCCGTCGTGACGAAGCCGTTCAGCTTCGAGGGTCCGGCGCGCCGCCAGGTCGCCGACATCGCCGCGGCCAGCCTCGAGGCGAATGCCGACACGCTCGTGACGATCCCGAACGATCGCGTCCGGACGATCGTCCCGTCCGGGAGCACGATCGTCGAGGCGTTCCGGACGGTGGACGAGGTGCTCCACGAAGGGGTCCAGGCGATCGTCGACATCATCGCCCGGGCCGGCATCGTCAACCTCGACTTCGCCGACGTGCGGGCGATCATGCACGACGCCGGGCCGGCCCTCGTCGGGGTCGGGCGCGCCTCGGGCGAGGACCGGGCGCTGCTGGCGGCCCGCGCTGCGATCTCCAGCCCGCTGCTCGAGACCGAGATCGCGGGCGCCCGGCGGATCCTTTTCAACGTGCTCGGGTCGGCCGGGCTGCGCCTCGACGAGGTGACCGCCGCGGCCGAGGAGATCCGCAAGGCGGCCGATCCGGGGGCCACCGTCATCTTCGGCGCCGGCCTCGACAAGAAGCTCCGCGACTCGGTCCAGATCACGGTCATCGCGACGGGCTTCGACCTGTCCGGCGAGCCGGCCTCGAGCGGGCCGAGCGCCCCGGGGGTCCCGACCTCGAGGATCGACGACGCTCCCTCGTCGCCCTATGTCGGGCTCCTCGAACGCCGGGCGCCCGTCGACCTGGAGGCCCCGAGCTACATCCGCCGCGGGCGGCGTGCCGGGGACGCCCCGCTCGAGACGGCGACCGGGCACGATGACTCGACGGCGAGGGCGACGGCGGACCAGGCCGGCGGCGAGGCCACCGGCGGCGCGGCCAGCGAACCCGCGAGCGGGCGAGCCACTCCGACGGGGGAGCGTCAGCGCAAGAAGTAGCGGCGGCTGAGCGGGACGTCGGTGACCGGCGCGACCGCGAGGTCCCTGCCCGCCAGCGTCACGCGTCCGTCGACCGGCGAGACCTCGATCGGGGCGACGACGCGGTTGCGTGTCAGGTCGGCCCGCGTCAGGCCGCGCAGGTCGCGGACCGCCACGAGGCGGCGGCGCGTCGCGAGCCGTGCGCGGAGCGCGTCGCCGGCGGCCGTCCCCGGAGCGGCGGCAGCGCTCACGAACGTGACCCCGAGCGTGGACGCCGCGTGGGCCTGGCCACCCCAGTCCGGCCGGTAGCGCGTCGGCTCGGCGCGCTCGACGGTCGCGTTCCCCTCGCCCAGCGGAGCCCACGCCGGATAGCCCGCCTTGAGCACGAGCTCGGGCTTGGCGCCGAAGAACGCGGGACGCCACAGGACGATGTCGGCGAGGCGGCCGGGCGCGAGCGAGCCGACCTCGCCGGACACGCCGTGGGTGATGGCCGGTTCGATCGTGCACTTGGCCAGGTAGCGGAGGACCCGGTCCGTGTCGTCATGGGGATCGCCGGCGGTCGGCCCGAGGCCGGGCAGACCGTCCGCGGCGGACGACGAGCGCCAGCCCTTCATCACGTGGGCGAGCTGGAGCGTCCGGCGGAGCGTCTCGCCGATGCGGCCCATGCCCTGCGAATCCGAGTTGACGATCGCGATCGCGCCGAGCTCGTGGAGCGGCCCCTCCGCGGCCATCGTGGCCGGGTGGATCCGCTCACGGACGATCGCGACATCTTCGGGCACCGCCCAGGAACCGCCGTGATTGAGCAGGATCATGGCGACGTTCTCGGATGCCGCGGCGACCCCCCAGGGCAGTGTCGGAGTCGTCGAGGAGCAGATGATGTTCGCCTCGCGGACGAGGCCGATGAGGTCCGGCACGTGCCCACCGCCGGTCCCCTCGACGTGATAGGCGTGCACGGTGCGCCCGGCGATCGCCGCGACCGTGTCCTCGAGCTCCGCCGATTCGTGGAGCCCGTCGGTATGGAGCGCGACCGACACGTCGTGGTGGTCCGCGTAGCCCAGGACTGCGTCGATCAGCTCGGGGTAGGCACCGTAATCCTCGTG
>DASVIK010000065.1:0-2638 GCA_036382135.1 Candidatus Limnocylindrales bacterium
CCTACTACGGCGAGACGCTCGAGACGATCGGGGCGGTCCTGCCGCTCCTGCTGACCTCGATCGACGCCGCGACGCTCGACGCGGATGCCGCCCGGGCCGAACCGGCGCTGGCGAGCATCGCCGACGCCTTCGAGGAGGCGATCGCCCATCACGGCGCGGCAAAATGCGCGCTCGACATCGCGCTCCACGACCTTGTCGGCAAGCGGCTCGGCCTGCCCGTCCATCGGCTCCTCGGACTGCCGGCCGACATCCCGCCGACCGACTTCACGATCGGCATCGACGAGCCCGAGATCGTGGCGGCCCGGGCCGAACGGGCCAGCCACTTCCCGGCGCTCAAGATCAAGGTGGGTGGGCCGCACGACCTCGCGACGCTCGAGGCCGTCCGGCGGGTGTTCGCCGGTCCGATCCGGATCGACGCGAACACCGGCTGGGAGCCCGACGACGGCGCCCGGCTGCTGCCCGACCTCGTCCGGCTCGGGGTCGAGCTCATCGAGCAGCCGTTCCCGCGCCATCGCCTCGACCAGCTGGCCTGGCTCCAGGAGCGCTCGGAGCTGCCGATCGTGGCCGACGAGAGCGCCGTCACGATCGACGACCTGGCGGGGCTCGTGGGCGTCGTGCGGGGCGTGAACGTGAAGCTCGCCAAGTGCGGCGGGGTGGGTCCGGCCAAGCGGATGCTCGAGCGGGCGCGCGATCTCGGCTTCCAGCGGTTCGAGGGCTGCATGGAGGAGACGCGGGTCGGCATCGCGGCGTCGGCCACGGTCGCGTCGCTGGCCGACTGGGTCGACCTCGACGGCTGCCTCCTGCTCGCCGCCGACCCGTTCGAGGGTCTCGAGCTCGGCGCGGATCATCGCTGGCAGTTGACTGACGCACCCGGCCTGGGGGTCCGGCCCGTCGGCTGAGGTCGGCGTGAGGGGTCGTCAGCCGCCTTTCGGGTCGCGTCTCCGACGAACGTCCGTTCGTGTGGACGAAGTTGTGGACGAGAAGGTGGAGAAACCCCTTCCCGGTCCGGGGCGCCGGGGCCTAGGATGTCGGGACCGCCGCCGAAGACCCCGGGACCGGACGAGGCGGTAGGCCCCCAGAGGCTGCGTGGCGTGACCGCCCGATGTCCCAGGTCGCGTGCGCCCACGTTAACCGAGCGCGAGGAGGGAGGACTCCCGACATATGGATTCCCGCAGTCCCAGCCGGGTCGAGGTCGCGACCGCCGGATCGCCGGCAGGACCCTCGGCCACGCCATCGGCCGAGGCCGCTGCGTTCATCCGTTTCTGCTACCGCCGCCGGCGCACCGGCTGGCCGGAGCTGTATGACGAGATGTGCGCCGTGGCCGGTCGACGGCTCTACAACGGGTGGGGGTTCCAGGAGCTGGCCGACATCGGGATCGGTTTCAGCCTTTTCGAGACCCCGACCCTCGCCGCGCTCGCGCGTGCGATCGCCCTGGAGGAAGCGGAGCGCCGTTCCCGCGGCACGACCGTCCCCGCGACGACCGGACCGAGCGATGCGGCCACTGACGTGGGGGATGACGGCGGAGAGACGGCACTGTCTCCGCTCCAGCTCGCCGGAGTGAACGCCACCTGACCCGTGCGCCGGCCAACGGCCGGCGGATCGAGCACTCATCCTCGCCCGAGGAGGGCGACGACGAACCCCCGGCGCGACCGCGGCGGGGGTTCTCGATTCGACGAAGGGCGGAGGGCGCCGGCGCGGGCGCCGACGGCGCCGAGGGCACGAACGGCTTTCGGTCAGACGCGGATCTGGCGGCGCGCCATCTCGCCTTCGATCTGGCGCTCGGCCTCCACGTACCGGTCGATCTGCTCGCGCAGCTGGTTGGCCTCGGGGACGTAGAGGTGGACCTGCTGCTGGAGGATGTAGCTCAGGCGCCGGCTCGTCATCCGCACGTGGTCGAGGTTCTTCATGAGGACGAGCGGATCCATGGCGGCCAGGTCCGATGGGGCGTACATCTGCTGCATGGCGGCATTCTAGCCGTCGTCAGAGCGCCCGCAGCCCCCGCGGCGGCCAGTCCCACGAGATCGGCAGCGACGCGCTGGAGAGGGCGCGGCGGCGACCGGCCTCGGAGGCGCCCAGGACGAGGATGCGGTCGGTCTTGGTGGCCCGGCCGGCCTCACTGCCCCACAGCTTGGTCATCTTGCGATGCGACGCGATCGGATCGACGACGATGCCGGCCAGGGCGTAGCCCTCGGGGGCCGCCGCGGTCTCCCAGACGTGCTCGGCCAGCCCGAAGCCGTCCCGGATGGCGCGTCCCCGGTCGAGCTCCACGTCGCCGATGACGAGCACGACGATCGCGTCGTCGGCGAGTGCCGGTCGCAGGCCGGCGAGGACGTCGCGCATGAACGCGAGGTACGGCTCGCTGTGATGGGCGTCGTCGAGGGCCGCGTCGATCGCCTTCGCGTCCTCGCCCAGGAACCAGGTCCGGAGCCAGTTGTAGTAGCCGTACTTCACGACCCGCAGGTAGGGCGGTGACGTGACGACGAGGCGGGCGCGATCGGGCAGGCCACGAGCCCGGAGGGCGGCCCGCGCTCGCATGCCGGCGTCGCGGGCGTCGCCGACGAGCGCGATCCCGGAGGTCGTCGGGGGCGGCAGTCGGTAGAGACGGTCGAGCTTTGCCTCGAGGCAGGCGAAGACGTCC
>DASVIK010000066.1:0-4986 GCA_036382135.1 Candidatus Limnocylindrales bacterium
CCGATCATCGCGGCGGCGATCGCGGCGATCGACGCGGTCACCCAGGGCGGCCTGCAGCTCGCCGGCGTCGTGATCGTCGTGTACATCGTGGTGCGCCAGGTCGAGGACCAACTCGTCATGCCCGTCGTCATCGGCCGTGCCGTCCACCTCCACCCGGTCGTGACGATCTTCGCGGTGCTCATCGGCCTCGAAGTCTACGGAGTGCTCGGCGGCCTCCTGGGGGTCCCGGCCGCCGCGGCGATCAACGTGATCTTCAACACGCTCTACCCGCACGGGATCGCGGTCGCCGAGGCCGATGCCGACGAGACCCCGCCTCGGCCCAAGACGCCGGACCTCCCGCACCCGCCGGGCCCGCCATCGAGCGGGCCGAAGCCCGCCCTGCGCGCCCCGGCTACCCTGCCCGCCGCCATCCCGGCCCCCGCCGATCCCGACGACGCGCCGCCCAGGGCGCCCGACTGACGTGGCTCCCGCCGGTGGCCCGGAGCGGACGCGCGGCGCGACCGTCCGGCTCATCGTCGTCCTCGGCGCGCTGTCCGCCTTCGCTCCCCTGGCGATCGACATGTACCTGCCGGCCCTGCCGGCGCTCACGACCGATCTCCACGGCTCGGCGTCGGAGATCCAGCTCACGCTCACCGCGTGCTTCGTGGGCCTGGCCCTCGGGCAGATCGTGGCCGGGCCGCTGAGCGACGCGTACGGCCGCCGCCGGCCGCTCCTCGTCGGCCTGGCCGCCTTCGCGGTGGCATCCCTGCTCTGCGCGGCGGCGCCCAGCGTCGCGGCGCTCATCGTGCTCCGCGTCGTCCAGGGGGCCGCCGGCGCCGCCGGGATCGTCATCTCCCGGGCGGTGGTCCGCGACCTCTTCAGCGGGATCGAACTGGCCCGGTTCTACGCCCTGACGATGATCGTGAACGGCGCCGCGCCCATCCTCGCCCCGATCGTGGGCGGGCTGGTGCTGCTCGTCACCTCCTGGCACGGGACGTTCGTCGTGCTTGCGGCGATCGGGGTGGTCCTGTTCCTGACCGCGGCGCTCGGGCTCCCGGAGTCGCTCCCGCCGGCGGCCCGGCGGCGGGGCGGCGTTGGGGCGACCGTTCGGACGTTCCGGGAGGTCGCCGGCGACCGGATGTTCGTCGGCTACGCGCTGGCCGGCGGCCTCGCCCTGGCCGCGATGTTCGCCTACATCGCCGGCTCGCCGTTCGTCGTCGAGACGCTGTACGGAGCGTCGCCCCAGGTCTTCAGCCTGATCTTCGCCACCAATGCGCTCGGGATCGTGCTCGCCGGCCAGATCAGCGCGATATCCGTCACGCGGCTCGGGCCGCAGCGGCTCGTCGTGGTCGGCCTCGCGACATCGCTGACGGGCGCTCTCGTCCTCCTCGGCGCCGTCGTCGCCGGCGTCGGGCTGATCGGGATCCTGCCGGGGTTCTTCCTCGTCACCTCGAGCATCGGGCTCATCCTGCCCAACGCGACGGCGCTCGCACTCGCCGACCATGGCCACCGGGCCGGCTCGGCGCTGGCGCTGCTCGGCGCGCTCCAGTACGTCGTCGGGGCGCTCGTGGCGCCCATCGTCGGCATCGCCGGCACCGGCACTGCCCTGCCGATGGCGATCGTCGTCGCGATCCTCAGCCTGGGCGCGGTCGCCGCCTACCTCGGCCTGGCCCGCTCGCCGGCGCGCGGACCCGCCGCCGCCTGAGCCTCAGCGCGTCCGCCCGGACGTCAGCGCCCCGGCCGGCAGACCGAGTTCGCGCTCCGAGGTCTCGGCCGCCCAGGCGAACGCCTCGGCGCGGCTGATCGTCGTGCCATGGGCGACCACCTGGAGCGCCAACCCGTCCACGAGCGAGAGGATCCGCCAGGCCGCGCCGGACGGGTCGTGGCACCGGAAGCGTGCGGTTCCCGTGCCCCGCCGGATGGTCTCCTCGAGGAGGGCGTGCCAGCGCACGTTGAGGCGTCGCGAGGTCGCCTTGATGGCCGGCCGCCGCGAGGCCTCCGCCCAGGCGTCGAGCCAGAGCTGGAAGGCGGGATCGGCCTCGGCCGGGGCGTACGCCCGGAAGAAGCGCACGAGCGCCTCGGCCGGATACGGCGTGGCCGCCATCGATTCGGCCGTCTGGCGCAGGTCCTCCTCGGCCACGAGCTCGAAGGCCGCGGCCAACACGTCGTCCATGTGCTCGAAGTAGTGGTGGACGAGCCCGCTCGACGTGCCCATCTCCGCGGCGACGTCGCGCACGGTGGTCGAGGCCAGGCCCTTCCGACGGGCGACCGCCAGCGCGGCCGCGACGATGGCCGCGCGCCGATGTTCGGGGGTCATCCGCACCATGGGACAAGGCTAGGACCATATTGCGCGACTGTCCAACAACCTGATACCGTGGCCCGACCCCTGACGGAGCAGCGCCCCCATGATCCGGACGACCCCCTTCCACGAGCGCCTTGGCGTCCTGAACGAGACCGGCCTCTGGGAGCACTGGGCGGGTCACCTCGTGGCGACGAAGTACCAGATGGCCGAGAAGACCGAGTACTTCGCCGTGCGCAACAGCGCCGCGATCTTCGACATGTCGCCACTCTTCAAATACCGGATCCATGGCCCGGGCGCCGAGCGCTTCCTCGCCGGCGTCCTCGCCCGCGACATCCGGACCTGCCCGTCCGGCCACGCCCAGTACACGGCCTGGTGCGACGACCGCGGTCACGTGGTGGAGGACGGCGTCATCCTCCACCTTGGCCCCGACGAGTTCATCCTCACCGCGGCGGAGCCCAACCTGGCCTACTTCGCAGGCCTCGTCGGCGGTCACGACGTCGGGATCGAGGATGTCTCGGACGCCTGGGGCGTCCTCGCGTTCCAGGGACCGCGTTCGCGCGACCTGCTCGCCGCACTCGCCCCGGCGGTAGCCAAGCTGCCCTACTTCGGGCTGACCCGAACGAAGATCGACAAGGTGCCGGTCATCGTCTCGCGGACCGGGTTCACGGGCGACCTCGGCTTCGAGATCTGGGCGCCGGCGGCCGACGCGCTGCGCGTCTGGGACGCGCTGTGGGCGGTGAGCCGCGGCCAGGGCGTCGTGCCGTTCGGGATGACCGCCCTGTACATGGCCCGCATCGAGGCCGGCCTCATCCTGCTCGACGTCGACTTCCACTCGAGCCGGTTCGCGTGGACCGACGCCGACCGCTCGACGCCCATCGAGCTCGGGCTCGGCTGGATGTTCAAGGGCCTCGAGGCCGACGATCGTGCCTTCATCGGCCGCGACGCCATCCGGCGCGAGCGGGCCACGAAGAGCTCGCGCTGGAAGCTGAGCGGCCTGATCGTCGACTGGCGCGCGTACGACCGCATCTACGACGAGGCCGGGCTCATCCCGCCCAAGGACCACACGCCGATCCAGGACGAGTACTACATCTACGACGACGACCTCAACCAGCTGGGCTACGCGACGAGCCAGATGTACTCGCCGATGCTCCAGCGTCACATCGCTCTCGCGCGCGTCCCGCTGGACCGGGCGACCCCCGGCGCGCGGGTCAAGCTCGAGTTGGCCGTCGCCCACAAGTACGAATACTTCGACGCGGTCGTCACCCGGACGCCGCTCTTCGACCCGCAGCGAAGGACGGCCTGACATGACGACGAAGAGCGACCGGACCTACGACGCGATCGTCATCGGCGGCGGTCACAACGGCCTGACGAACGGCGCCTACCTCGCCAAGTCGGGGCTGAAGACGCTCGTGCTCGAGCGCCGCCATCTCGTGGGCGGGGCGGCGATCACGGAGGAGCTCCGGCCGGGATTCTGGTTCACGACGTTCTCGTACGCCCTGAGCCTGCTCCGGCCGGACATCATCCACGACCTCGAGCTCACCAAGCACGGCTTCATGCCGATCCTCATGCCCACGACGTTCTGCCCGATGGAGAACGGCGACTACTTCCTCCTCGGCCAGGACCACGGCGAGAACCAGCAGGAGATCGCCCGGCACAGCAGGCGCGATGTCGACGGCTACGACGCCCTCAACCACGACGTCCTCAAGGTGATCCAGCTCATCAAGCCGTTGCTCGACCAGGTCCCGCCGGACATCTTCAGCGACGACCCGGAGGAGCTCATCGCGCTGGCGGCCTTCGCCCAGCGCTTCCGCAAGGTCGACAAGAAGGTCCTCCACGACGCGGTCCGCCTGCTCACCGGCTCCGCCGCCGACTTCCTCGACGACTACCTCGAGTCGGACATCCTGAAGGGCTACTTCGCCTCGTCCAGCATCATCGGCACGAAGGTCGGGCCGTATTCGCAGGGCTCCGGCCTCGTCCTCCTGTATCACATCCTCGGCGAGCACGATGGGGAGATGGGCGCCTGGGCCTTTCACAAGGGCGGCAACGGCGGGTTCACCCAGGTCCTCGCCCGAGCCGCGGAGTCATTCGGGGTCGAGATCCGCCTGAACTCGCCGGTCGAGCACGTCATCACCCGCGACGGGCGAGCCACCGGCGTCGCGCTCAAGGACGGCACCGAGTTCCACGCGCCGGTCGTCGTGTCCGCACTCGACCCGCGCCGGACGTTCCTCGAGCTGGTCGAGCCGCGCGAGCTCCCGACCGACCTCGTGGAGACGATCGAGCGCTTTCGTTTCCAGGGCACCTCGTCGAAGGTCAACTTCGCGCTCGACGGCGTGCCCCGCTACCCGGCCCTCGGCGACCGGACCGACCAGTACCGCGGCTTCACGAACATCGGGCCGTCCATGACCTATCTGGAGCGCGCCTTCGACGACGCCAAGTACGGCTGGTACAGCCAGCGGCCCTACCTCGACTGCGCGGTCCAGTCCGAGGTCGACCCGGGCATGGCCCCGCCGGGCAAGGCCGTCATGAGCTGCTTCGTCCAGTACACCCCGTACAAGCTCCGCGAGAGCGACTGGGACTCCGAGAAGGAGCATCTGGGCGACACGGTCCAGGCGACCCTCGAGTCGTTCTTCCCGGGCTTCGGCGACCTCGTGCTGCAGCGCGAGGTGCGGACCCCGCTCGACATCGAGCGCACGGTCGGCCTGACC
>DASVIK010000067.1:0-3827 GCA_036382135.1 Candidatus Limnocylindrales bacterium
CGCGCCGCGTCGAAGATGCGGGTCACGACGGCGTTGATCGTGGGGTCGAGCCGCTCGATCCGGGCGATGGCCGCGTCCACGAGCTCGAGCGGGGTGACGTCGCCGCGGCGGACCAGCTCGGCCTGGCCGAGGGCGTCGAGCGTCGCGAGCTCGGAGGCCGCGCTCATCCCGGATCCGGGGTCACAGCACGCCCGTATCGTGGACGGCGGCGCCCTCGATGAGGGTGAGCAGCACCTTGGCGTCCCCGATGCGGCCCGGCGCCTCGGCCTCGATGTCCCGGTCCAGGACGAGCAGGTCGGCCAGCTTGCCGACCTCGACCGAGCCGGTGACATCGTCCAGGTGATTCACGTAGGCGCTGCCGATCGTGAACGCGGCGAGCCCGTCGACGAGCCCGATCGCCTCCTCCGGGAGGAGCGGCGCGCGGTCGCGGAGTTCGGGGCTGACCCGGGTGACCGCCGTCTCGACCTCCATCAGGACGTTCGGGGTGCTCACGGTCCAGTCGCTGCCGCCGACGAGCCGGGCCCCGGCCCGCTGGAGGCTTCGGAACGGGTATTGCAGCGCGCCTGCCTCCGGGCCGAGGAACGGCAGCGTCAGGTCCAGCATCTGATCGTCGCGCGCGGCCCAGAGGGGCTGGATATTGGCGCTCGCTCCGAGCTCCCGGAAACGCGGCATGTCGGCGCGGTCGACGACCTGCAGGTGCGCGAGATGGTGGCGCCCATCGGACGGCCCGTTCGCGGCCCGGGCCGCCTCGATCGCGTCGAGCGCCTCGCGGACCGCGCGATCGCCCAGGGCATGGACGTGGACCTGGAATCCCTCCGCGTCCAGGCGGGTGACGGCGGCCTTGAGCGCCTCGGGCTCGACCATGCTCAGCCCGCGGTTGCCGGTGGGTCGCCCATCCGGCCCGAGATACGACGCGAGCAGCGCCGCCGTGTACGTCTCGATCACGCCGTCCTGCATGATCTTGACGGTGGTCGCGCGCAGACGCCCGATCGTCGAGACCCGGCGGGCCTCGATCAGCTCCTCGATCTGCTCGGGCCCACGGCTGCGCTCCCACCAGTGACAGGCGACGACCCGGGCGGTCAGGAGGCCCCGACCGGCGAAGGTGCGATACGCCTCGAGGTCGGGCGCCCGGACGATCGCGTCCTGCCAGGCCGTGATCCCGAGGGCGTGGAGATATGCCTGGGCCAGGCCCAGACCACGGACGATGTCGTCCTGCGTGGGCGGCGGGATGAGGCGCTCCACGAGATCCATCGCGCCTTCATGCAGCGTCCCACTCGGGGATCCGTCCGGGTCACGCTCGATCCGGCCGTCCGCCGGGTCCGCCGTGTCCCGGTCGACGCCCGCGAGCGCCAGGGCCCGGCTGTTCACCCAGGCGCTGTGGCCATCGCGGTTCGGAAGGAACGCCGGGCGATCCGGGACGGCCCGGTCGAGGTCCTCGCGCCGGGGCGTCCCACCCGGGAACTTCGCCATGTACCAGCCGTCGCCCAGGACCCAGGGGAGATCCGGGTGGGCCGCAGCGTACGCGGCGATCGCGGCGACGTAGCCGGCCGCATCGGCGTCGATGTCGTGGAGGGGGCACTGGAGCAATCCGACCCCGGCCATCACCGGGTGGACGTGCGCATCCTGGAAGCCCGGCAGGAGGGTCCGTCCAGCGAGCTCGACGACCCGCGTCCGTGGGCCGACGAGCGGCCGGACGTCCGCGGACCGCCCGACGGCCACGATCCGGCCGTCCCGCACGGCCACCGCTTCGGCGGATCGCCGCGCGGCGTCCATGGTCATCACCCGGCCCCCAGTCAGGACGAGATCGGCCCGACCGGCGATGGATGAGGCGGACCCTGAGCGCGAGTCGGTCACGGGCGATGACTCCTCCGGCGACGCGATGAATCGAGCGGCCGGCGCACGCGGAGCGGGCGCCGGCCGGTTTCGGCCCGATCGGCTGCCCTAGTCGGGCGGCAGCATCTGGTACATCAGCTCAGTCTCGATGCCCTTGCGCCGATTGCGCATCGACTGGACGACGAACCAGACGATGCCCACGGCATACACGATCCCGACGAATGTCACGCCGGACCCGTTGAGATAAGCCAACGCGTTGGCCTTGGGGTCCGTGAGCGTGTTGATGATGGGTCCGATCCCCGCGAACCAGTACAGGAGCAAGGTGAACACGAGCCAGACCGCCCCGATGATGGGCAGCTGGCGGATCCACGGTGCGTCCTTCACCAGGTCGGCCCGGGTGAACCGGGCGAGGATCGCGTTGACCCCGGGCAGGATCCAGCTGAGCGCGGAGGCGAGCACGGTGAACCAGGCCGAGGCCACGAGGTTGAGCTTGCCGTCCAGCGCCGGATCCGCGCTCGGCGCCAGGAAGCCCAGGCCGATCGTCTTGAGGATCGAAAAGTTGGCGAACAGCAGGAAGACGATGGCCATGACCAGCGTCGCCACGATCGCGTTGGCGGGTGCGCGCAGTCGCTCGGACACCTCGCCGAACCACTCCGGAACCTGTCGGTCGAGGCTCCAGGCGAGCGCCATCCGACTGATGAACACGACATAAACCGGCATGAGCAGGAACGGGAAGAGCGTCGATGCCGCTCCCACGACCGTCCAGATCAGCCAGAGGTCGGGCCGCGCGACGACGCCGACGAGCTGATAGTAGTTGGGCAGGCCGAGCGGCAGTTTCGGATCGACCACGTAGCCCCAGAACGCGCCGGCCCAGCCGGTCTGGGCGTCGAGGCCGAGCCTGCGCGGCAGCATCTCTGCGTAGATGGAGTTCATGATCACGGCCATCGCCAGGGCGCCCAGGACCGCGATGAGGATGCCCCGCTTGACGTTGCCGCGCACCTCACCACTGATGTATGCGCTGTACTGGAAGCCGATGAACTGGAACAGCATGATCCCGGCGAGGAGGAAGAACGGCCAGTGGGTCCCATCCGTGGGGCCGAAGCTGAAGTCCGTGCCGGTGAGCCCGGACGCCGCCGCGCCGGCGGACAGCTGGTCCACCGTCACGCCCGCATAGGTCTGGAGGTTCGTGGCGAACGTCGCCGCATCGAACGTCAGCAGGCCGAAGATGGCCATCAACACCCAGCCCGCGATGCCGATGACCGTCAACCAGGTGACGATCTTGTGGAACACCCGGGTCGGCTGGAGGACGACGAACGCGACGACCGCGATGACCACGAGGCTCGCGATCATGCCCGGGATCCCCGTGACATCGCCGCTGTCGCCCTCGGTGAACCACTTCGTCGCGCCGTTGAAGAAGTCGCTCCCGGTCCCGATCCCGATGATCTTCCCCTCCATCTGGATGCCTTTGAGGGTCAGATTCGTTTCGAACTGGAGGAGCGCGATGGAGGCGAAGGCAAGCGTCCAGCTCTCGAGCCAGCCGAGGAACGGCCCGATCCGCGGCACGATCCGGCTCGTGAACACGTAGTCGCCGCCCGACCGCGGCATGACGCTCGTCAGCGACGCGAAGATGAGGGCCAGCAGGCAGCAGAACGCGCCTACGACGAAGGCAACGACGGACCAGTTGGTCACGACGCCGACCACGACGACCGGGACACCCGCAAGCACGGCGATGCCGAACGCGCCCCCGAGCGTGCCGCCGATGAAGGCGGCAGTGTTGAAGAAGAGCGCGTTGACGACGCTCACCTCGCGGACCAGCCCGGACGACTGGCGCGTGAAGAGGGAGCGACCACCTGATGGCGTGGCCATCCGACGCAGACCCTCCAGTCCCCAACATCCGGGACCTGGCCGCGCGCCCCTCCACCGCGTGTCCACGGCCGCCGGGCGTCGCCGGCGGCGCCCTTGCGACGACCGCAGCGAGCCTTCGAACATCGAAG
>DASVIK010000068.1:0-4048 GCA_036382135.1 Candidatus Limnocylindrales bacterium
CCGATCATCGACCGCGATATGACGGTCGCCAAGGGCTTCGTCGTCCACGTCTGGACGTTCGGCGGGACGGTCCCCGGGCCGGTGATCCGGGTCCACCTCGGCGACACCGTGAACGTCCACCTGACCAATCAGACCCCGATGAGCCACTCGATCGACTTCCATGCGAGCGAGACGGCGATGAACCACCAGATGGTGGAGATCAAGCCCGGCGCTTCCTTCACGTACACCTTCAAGGCCAACTACGCCGGCGTCTGGATGTACCACTGCGGCACCGCCCCGGCGCTGGAGCACATCGCCAACGGCATGTACGGCATGGTCATCGTCGAGCCCAAGGGCGGCCTGCCCAAGGTTGACAAGGAGCTCTTCTTCGTCCAGAGCGAGTGGTACCTGGGTGCCCAGGGCCAGCCCGCCGACTACGCGAAGGCGTCGTCGACCTCCCCGGCGCCCGACTTCGTCGTCTTCAACGGGGTCGCCGACCAGTACAAGGACAATCCGGTCGCGATCCCCACGAAGGGCCGGGTCCGGGTCTTCGTGCTGGACACGGGGCCGTCCGTCGACAGCTCGTTCCACATCGTGGGGACGATCTTCGACACGGTCACCAAGGAGGGCATCCAGCTCCTCCGCGGCAACGCCGGAGGCTGGGGCAGCCAGGCGGTCGACCTCGCCCCGGCGCAGGGCGCGATCATCGAGTTCAGCCCGGCCGAGGACGGGATGTATCCGTTCGTGACCCACGCCTTCAACCTCGTGGTGCATGGCGCGATCGGCATCCTGACCGCGGGCGACGGCAACCCGAACAACTAGCAGCGCGCTCGACGGGGCCGCCGACCAGACGACCCCGTCCATCGCTCATCCGGCGTTCCGTCCACGCGCCCCGGCCTGACACGACCCCCTCCGCCACCAGAGGGGGTCGTGCGGCGTCTACGATCGAGTGAACCGCGGACGCGGTCGGCGCATCGAATCCCACAGGGGTCCAGCAGGAGGGTCGATGGAGCGGGAGCTCGTCGAGCAGGCCCGCGCGGGCGATCGCGCCGCATTCGAGGCGCTCGTCCGGCTCAAGGTGGATGCCGTGTACGGGACCGCACTCGCCATCCTCGGGCACGAGGCCGACGCCCAGGACGCCGTCCAGGAGGCGTTCGTCGCGGCGTGGCGATCGCTCGCCGGCCTGCGTGACGCCGAGCGGTTCGAGGCCTGGTTCGGGCGGATCGTCGTGAACACGTGCCGGATGTCGCTGCGGAAGCGGCGGGGCGTGCGGCAGATCACGGTCCAGAGCGCGCCGGCCGACGGCCCGGGAAGCGACGGGGACCTGCGCGAGCATCCGAGCGACGACCGACCGCTCGCCGACATCGCGGCGTCCGCGGATACGTTCGACCGCGCCTTCGATCGGCTGACCGTCGACGAGCGTGCCCTGCTCGTGCTCCGCCATCGCGACGAGCTGCCGGTCGCCGACATCGCGGCCCGGCTCGGGATCCCGGCCGGGACCGTCAAGTCGAGGCTCTTCACCGCCCGGCGCGCGCTCGAACGCGCCCTTGCGCGAGAGGACCGATGAGCGAGCGGCCGCCGGCGGGCTGGGACACCCAGGCGCCCGCACCCGCGCCCGCACCCCCGACGGTGTCGGACGAGGTCCTTGCCGGGCACCTCGCCCGCCGTGGAGCGCCCAAGCCGCCCCGCACGCTCGGCGTGTCGATCGCGCGGGCCGTGGCCGAGACCGACCCTGAGCGCCGCTGGCGGCTCACGCTGATCGCGTGGCGACCGAGAGTGGCCGTGGCGGTGAGCGGCGTGGCGCTCGTCCTCGTTGCAGGCCTGCTGTTCTCCGGCAATCCGGCGCCGCCGACCGGCACGGACCACGGATCGCCGACGCCGCACGCCTCGGCGACGCAACCGGTCGCCGCCAGCCAGGCCGTCGCCGGCATCACCTGGGACCCGACCCAGCGCGCGCTCACGCCACCCGAGCTCCTCCGGATCCTGGCGACGGACCCGGCGCCGGGGACCGTGCTCATCGTGGACGACCAGATCGTCCCGTATCCGGTGTCGTGCACGAGCGGCGCACACTGCCCGGCCGGCCAGCTGCGGAACGGCCGAGGGGTGCTCGTTGAGGCGCCGCCCGGCGGGTACCTCACCTACACCCAGGACCCCGGCACGTCCGACTACTCGGTCATGGGTCCGCTCGCGCTCCAGGTGGGCCCGGGACCGAACCTCGTCTTCCTCGGCGCGATGGTCTCCAACGGCCTGCGGATGTCGTTCACCGCTCACGACCTGCTGGCCCGCAGCGCGATGGGTGGTCTGTTCGTCATCCCCGCCTGGCTGTGGAAGACCGGGCCGATCCCGTGTCCCACCGTCGTCTCGACACCCGCGCCCATGCCGACCTCCGAGCTCGGCCTGCCCGCTCCCGAGCTCGACTTCTGTTCGGGTCCGAACTACCTCACCGACGCGGCCCCGACCCTTCCGATCAATGGCTCGCCGCCCAACGGATTCGAAGTGCAGCACGACGCCTACCCCACGTTCGCGTCCGGTGCCGACAGCTCCGGCACGCCCCGCCAGGGCGTCTACCTCGTTCGCGACTGGGCCGGCTACGGGGAGATCCTCGCCCGGCTCGAGCCGCTGGCCGTCCCGTCCTCGGATGCGAACGGCTCCGCCTCCGCGCCGCCATCCCGACCGCCACAGGACATGGTCCTGTCCGTCGACGAGCTCGTCGCCCGCGTCGTCGGCGGCACGCTCGCCCGTGGCTCGATCGTCGTGGCGACGGTCCCTGCCGCGTCGGTGAGCGACGTGGTGGCGCCTCGGGCCACCCGCGACTGCACGCCCCTCTGTCCCGCCTGGATCGTCTCGGCCGGGGGCCGCTCGATCTCCGTGAGTGTCTCGATCCAGGCGCCGATCCCGCCCTCGATCGTGGGCACGGAGGCCTTCCTCGTCGTCGACGGCGGCGCGGTCCGGGCGCTCGGGCCCGTCTCGACCGGCGCGGGCGGGGCGCCGCTCGACGGGATGACCGTCGGCGACGGGCTGTCCGTCGTCGCCGGCTGGCTGCGCATCGGACCACCGCTGCCCTGCCCGCCGTCGCCCGCGCCGGTCTACACCGGCCTGTTCGGGGAGCCGCTCGCCTGGTCGCAGTGCCCGGGCACGTGGATCCTGCCGACGGACGGCGATCCATGGGCGGGTCCGCCCAACAACGTCCAGGCTTCGGACGGCTCCGGCTCGATCCGGTTCGGCGACCTCTCGGTGCCCGACGGAACGCTCCACGTCCAGGACGGGGCCGGCCAGGCCGATCTCCAGCCGCGCGAGGGCGTCTGGCTCGTCCGGAGCGCGCTGACGAACGCGTGTCCGCCGTGGGCCCAGTGCCCGCCCCCGAGCGATACGCGCGCACCCCAGCCACATGTCACCTGGTACGAGCTCATCGGGCCGGTCATCGCGTCGGAGACGTCGGCCGCCGGCCCGTCCGTGGCGGCATCGCCCGATCCGGGGAAC
Source organism: Candidatus Limnocylindrales bacterium (assembly GCA_036382135.1). GTDB lineage: Bacteria > Chloroflexota > Limnocylindria > Limnocylindrales > CSP1-4 > C-114. The sequence goes on from DASVIK010000068.1 coordinate 3,460, forward strand.
CCGGGCGGGGGCCCGCTCCAGGACGAGTCGGTCGTCCTCAGCCAGGCTCGGCTGGTCGCGGCGGTGACCACCGGCGGGTACCCGGCCGGCACCATCCTGATCGCCCGCGCGGCGATCGCGCCGGTCATCCTCGCGTCGCTCCCACCGGACCAGAACACGGTCGTCGGCAAGATCGGACCCCTCCGGATCCACTGGGCATCCGACCCGGTCCTCGGACTCCGCGACCCGCACCCCGTCGTGGTTCGGATACGCGCGGATGGAGAGCTCGACTACCTCGGACCGGCCACGCTGGACGGGGATCGGTCATTCGCGAGCTCGACGGTTCCGATCGCGCAGGGCCTGCTGCTGGTCCACGGCTGGTTCTATCGACCGCCGTTCGCGCTTCGATGCCTCGAGCCCACGGCTTCTGGAACGCCCGAGGCGTTCAGGACCTTCGACGGCAAGATCCAGAACCTCGCGTGCGACGCCGCCTGGATCCTGCCATCAGCCACGGATCCGTCCGCCACCGGCGGTGGCGGCGCCAGCCTCGGCATCCCGACCGGGTCGATCTTCATCCAGGTCCGGGACGCCGCGCGAGAGGGTCCGACCG
>DASVIK010000069.1:0-11104 GCA_036382135.1 Candidatus Limnocylindrales bacterium
CTCCAGCACCGGGCGGGCTGCCAGCGAGCCCCGGGCCGCGGTCTCTCCGGCCGCGAGGGATCCGGCGATGGGGACGGTCATCGCGCGATCAGGCAGGGCCGCGAAGCGCTCGGAAGGTCTCGAGGACGTTGGCCGCGTGGCCGTCGGCCTTGACCCGCGGCCAGGCGTAGGCGATCTTGCCCGCGCCGTCGACGAGGAAGCTCGAGCGGATGATGCCGAGGTACTCCTTGCCGTAGTTCTTCTTCAGCGCCCATGCGCCATACGCCTCGGCTACGGCGTGGTCCTCGTCGGACAGGAGGGTGAACGGCAGCTCGAACTTCGACCGGAACTTCGCGTGGCTCGCGGCGCCGTCCGGGCTCACTCCCCAGACCGTGAGGCCCTCACCCGAGGTGACTGGGTGGAGGTCGCGGAACTGGCAGGCCTCGGTCGTGCAGCCGGACGTGTCGTCCTCGGGGTAGAAGTAGACGAGGGTCCATTTCTCACGCTGGTCGGCCAGCCGGTGGATCGTGCCGCTCTCGTCGGGGAGTGCGACCTCGGGGGCCAGGTCGCCGGCCACGGGCATGCTCATGTGGCCAGCGTAGCAGGCGTCTCGACGATGAGCAGACGCCCGGATCGGACCGTCACCCGGGCGGTTTCCGCCTCCCTGACGTTCGAGAGCCCGCGGGCCGGACCGACGAGCAGGGGCTCGTCCAGGAGCGGGTAGGCGAGGCCCGCGGTCGTCACCCCGGCCACGCCGTCGCCGAGCGGCAGGAGCGAGACAAGGTCGCCGATCCGGCCGGCGATCTCGCGGGAGGCCGGGCCCGTGAGCAGGGCCACCCGGCTCTCGGCCGCGAGGAGGATGCACGATCGTCCGGCGAGGGCCGGGTGGGCCAGCAGCCCCACGTTGGCGAGGGCGTGATCGAGCCGCCGGCCGCCGAACGCCCCGACGACGATCACCGCCTCCGCCCCGAGCTCGAGTGCTGCGAGGACTGCCAGCTCGGTGTCCGATTCGTCCTTGTCGCGCCTCGCCCGGCGGATCTGGACGCCGCTCGCGGCCAGCCTGGCCAGCTCGGCGGGGTCGATCGAATCGGCGTCGCCGACGAGGAGGTCCACCGCGAAGCCGAGGCGTGTCGCGCCGTGCGCTCCCCCATCGGCGGCCACCACGAGCCCAACTCGATCGGCCCACCCGGGCCACGCGGCGTCGATCGCCGCACGTTCGGCCACGTCGCCGTCCGCGACGACGAGGATCGTCGCGACCCGCGACCGGTCGACCGCGGCCCTCGATGGTGTGGTGGGCGGGGGCATCGCTCAGACCGCCGGGGCGCGCGGCAGGCGATCGACGAGCATGATCCCGACCGCCCGGTCGGCCCATTCCACGACCGACGCGACCACCTCGTGCGCGCCGGCCGCCAGGAGATCCGCCCGGTCGGCGAGGATCGAGGCGACCCCGATCGCCCGCGTCCCGCTCGAGCGCGCCATCCGCATGTCGTCGGTGAAGTCACCGACATAGGCCGCCGCCGCGGGCCGATCAGCCAGGCCGAGGTCGGCGAGGGCCGCCCGGAGCGGAGCCGGATCGGGTTTGTGGACCGGATGGTCGTCCCCGAAGACCTCGACGGCGAAGCGGCCGGCCAGACCGAACCGCTCGAGCTGGGGCGCGACGACGGATCGTTCGCCGGCGGTCACGAGGCCCAGATGTGCCCCGGCGCGCGCGAGACGATCGAGCGCGTCGGCCGTGCCCGGGAAGAGGGCACTCGACGAGCCGCCGGCGTAGGCCGTCCGCCAGCGCTCGTTCGCCTCATCGAGCCGATCCTCGGGGATGCCGAGCCGCCGGTACATCCGCCGCCAGTCCGGTTCGTAGGTCGCCCGGTAGGTCGCCTCGTCGTACGGCCGGCCGAACGCGCTCATGACCGCCAGGTTGGCCCGGTAGAGCGGCCCGAGCGAATCGACGAGCGTGCCGTCCCAGTCGAAGAGGATCGCCTCCATCGGACGATGGTAGCCCGTGGCGTCGGCGGGTCGGGTTCGGCTCGTCCCGCGGAGCTCGCGGGCGGGCCGACACGGGTCCGCCGGTCCCGGAACGGCCGGTGCCGCGTGCTAGACTCCGGCCCGTGCCCGAAGGCGACGTGCATCCCGCCACCCAGCGCGTCCTCGACGCGGCGGCCCGCAAGGGGATGACGCTCGACATCCGGATCTTCCCGGAAGGGACCCACACCGCAGCCGACGCGGCCGCCGCCGTCGGCGCGGATCTCGGCCAGATCGTGAAGTCGCTCGTCTTCGTGGTGCCCGGCGAAGACGGCGCCCTCGAGCCGATCGTCTGCCTCGTGTCGGGCCCGAACCGGGTCGACGTCGCACGCCTGGCGGCGATCACCAGCGCGCCGGGCATCCGCCGGGCCACTGCGCGCGAGGCCAACGAGCTCACCGGGTTCGTCATCGGGGGCATCCCGCCGATCGGCCACAGCCGACCCGTCCGGGTCGTCATGGATCCCGATCTCGGCCGGTTCCCGATCGTGTGGGCCGCCGCGGGCACGGCGACGGCGGTCTTTCCCGTGGCCCCCGGCGCGTTGCGCTCGCTCGCGAACGCGACCGTCGCGCCGGTCGCGGAGGAACCGCCCGCCGAGGGCGCCGAGCCGGGCGTGGCGAACGGACCCGGTCTCGATGGCGATCCCACCGCCCAGGGCGCCGGCGTCTGAGCCCGGAGCCGCGCCAGTCCGTCGTCCAGTACCCCGGCGGCCTGCGGGCACGATATCGCTGGGGCGGCAGCGGCTCGGCGGCCGCGGTGTTCGCCCTGTCCGAGGCCGGCGGCACACTCGAGGACCTCGGCTCACTCGTATCGGCCGATCCGGACCTCCTGTGCCGCGCGGAGGTGCGCGTCGAGAGCCCGACCAGGACATGGGCCGTCCGCCTCGCCTCGCCGATCTACGACGAGCCCGACGGCTTCCTGTGGGACGTGCCCGGCCTGCTCGTCGTCCGCTACGGGTTCGTCGCGTACGCCCTCAGCGCGCGCGGCGGAGCCGTTCGCTGGCAGCACCGGAGCGGCACGCCCCTTGTCGCGGTCCTCGGCTCGTCGCGCCTCGAGCACGTCCTGCTCCAGTCAGAGGTGGAGACGTTCGCGGTCGACGCAGTGGGCGTCGTCGCCTGGCGCGCGGCCCATTCGGACGTCGTCGCCGGGGCGGAGCTCGTCGGCGGCCGGCTCGTCCTGACGAGCTTCGACGGCCAGGTCCGGGCGCTCGACCCGGTCACCGGTGAGGCGACCGGCTGACCCCGCGCTCGCTGGGAGGGCGTGGCGACCGGGTCCGTCCAGGGACGTGTGGACGCCACGTGGATAACCGGGCCGCGACGCCGACCGCCCGGTGGACAAGGCGGGTTGACCGGGGCGCGGTCGCGACCTACCGTTGATGACCAGCCCGGAGGGGCCGAGCGTTCGCTAACGGCGGAGATCGCATCAACGCCCACGCGTCGGGTAGGTTCCTCCGGGCCTATCCATGCCCGCCGGGCTATCCTGCGGGCGTGATCCCCAGGTCCCTCCCGGCCCTGCTCGCCCTGCCATGATCCCGGGCGTCCTGCTCATCTCGGGACTCGCCGCGCTCGGCGGCGCCGTCCTCGTGCTGCGCTCGTTCGGGCCGGGCTACCGCATCGGGCGACTCCTGGCGACGACGCCCCCGGTTTCGGTCGCCGATGCCGCCTCGCTCGCCCGAGCCGGAGCCCCCGACTACGTCCGGATCGACGGCCGGATCGACGCCGACGACGAGTTCGAGGACGAGCACCACCGGCCGCTCGTCTTCCGGCGCAAGCGCCTCGAGGTGCGTCGCGGCGGCACCTGGGAGACGATCGACGACGCCCGCGAGGCCGTACGGTTCGAGATCCGGGATGGACTCGAGGCCGTGGCCATCGACGCGGACGCCCTCGGGCCCGGGCTCGTCGTGATCCCGCGCGAGGCCGTCGGGACCGCCGCGGACGCACCCGACCGGGTCCCCACCGGCCTTCCCTCGGACACGCCGATGCGCCTGCGCATCGAGCAGGTCTCGTCGGTCGAGCACGCGACCGTCCTCGGCGTTCCCGAGGTGGGCCCGGACGGCACGATCCGCATCACGGCCGGGCACGGCCGGCCGCTCATCCTCACGACCCTGGAGCCGCCGGAGGCGATGCGCCTCCTGGCCGGTGGTCGGCGTGCGCGGCCGGCCGTCGCAGGTGCGCTCCTCGCCGGCGGGTGCGCCCTCCTCGCCGTCGGTTCGGGCTGGGCGCTCGTCGGCGGGCTCCATTGACGGCGGATCGACGGTTCGCGGCGAGGGTCGCCATCCGGCTCGCCGTGGCGACCGTCGGCGCGATCGTCCTGCTCTCGTTCGGCCCACGAGGCGCGACCCCGGGGAGTGGCACCTGGCCGGGCATCGTGGCCGGCCCACCGGTCGCGGCCGCCGCCTCGCCCGAACCGAGCGCACCGGGGGGCGACACGCGCTCGGCCGGCGAGGGTCCGGGACTCGTCGGGGCCCCCTTCCTGGCCATCCTGGGAGTCGTCGCGCTGGGCCTCGTCGCGGCCGGAGCGACCCTGCTGTACCTGCGCCTGGCAGCCGGGCCGGCGGACCGCGACGGGCTCCCCGGGCACGGTCCCGGGAGCCGCCGGGACTGACCGCGGACCTACCGTTTCGCCCACCGGGACCATCGTCCTATTGGCAAGAAGTGTGAGGCTCCTTACTGTCGGGTCGTCGACCTCACATTTCCTCCAGCAAAAGCGTGACGCAAGCTTGACCGCAGGTCTGCCTCCTCGCCCGAACGACGCGACTCTGTCCGTGACGAAGGCCGCGCGGCTTCTGGGCGTCCACCCGAACACGGTCCGCGCCTGGAGCGACCAGGGACGACTCCGCTACTACCGGATCAACCCGCGGGGCGACCGTCGCTACCGGGTGGGTGACCTCCAGGGGTTCCTGGCCGCCGCCGAGGCGACCGGCGCGAACACGAGTGGCGGCGGAAGGTCGGGCGGCGGGCTCGGTTCGAGCGGTCGGCCGATCCTGTCCCTTATCCGGAACACGGACATGGCGACCGGCCAGCCGCTGCCGGCGCGCCGCCGCGACGACCGGATCCATGCCGGTCCGGCGCTGCCGTTCGCCGGGTCGGACCTCTCGACCGAACGGGCACGCCATCGACTCGACCTGCGCGTCCTCGCCGATCTCGCGGCGCTGACGGCCGGCGGCCGCGATGTCGACCGGATGCTCGGATCGGCCGTGGCCCTCCTTCGCGAGTCGCTGGGTTTCGACATCGTCGCCGCGTACGAACACCGGGACGAGCGCCTCGTCGCCCGGGCGGTGCGCGGCAATGGCCCGATCCGATCCGCGGACCTGCCCCTCGACTTCGGGACCGTGGGCCGGGCCGTGCGAGAGGACCGGCCCGTCCTGAGTCGGACCGGGATGGACGGCTGGCAGCCGATCCACCCGGCATCCGTCGTCGAGATCGCCCTGCCGATCACCGCCGCCGCGAACCACTGGGGCGCTCTCCTCATCGGCTCCACGGACCCGGATGGCCTGGGCGAGCTCGACATCCCGTTCCTCGACAGCGTGGCCCGCCAGTTTGCGGCCGCGGTCTACTCGGCCGGGCTCTTCGAGGAGGCCGCCCAGCAGGTCCACCGGCTCGATGCGCTGCGCCGGGTCGCGAGCGACATCGGCAGCAAGCTCGACCTGGACCAGACCCTGGCCGGCCTGGTCGATCATGCGACCGTCCTCTTCCAGGCGGACCGAGCCGCGGTCTTCCTGCGGGGGACGGACGGCCAGGTCGTGCCCGCCGTCAGCCGCGGCCTTTCGGCGACGTACCTCGCCGCGGTGCGCGAATTCCCGGTGCCGTCCCTGCCCGGCCTGGCGGTCGCCGCCCGCCGGCCGATGTTCGCGACGAACTACGCCGACGACCCGCGCGGTTCGGCGGTCCGGGCGGCGGTCATCCAGGAGGGCTTCGACACCCTCTGCACCGCCCCTCTCCTCGACGGCCAGGTGGTCCTGGGCCTCCTCAACGTCTATCACGACCGGCCGCATCCGTGGACCGACAGCGAGCTCGACACGCTGGCCGCGTTCGCCGCCCAGGCCCAGGTCGCCATCAAGACGGCCCAGGACTACAACCAGATGGCGACTTGGGCCGCCCAGCTCCAGTCGATCCAGCAGCTCGGGGCCCGGCTCAATGGCTTGACGAGCGTCCGCGAGATCGGCTCGGCCATCGCGACCGAGCTGCGCCAGCTCATCGACTACCACAACGTCCGGGTGTACCGGCTCGAGGGTGCCGACGCGCTCATCCCGGTCGCCTTCCAGGGCCAGGTGGGCGAGTACGTCGACGAGACTCCCGAGCAGCTGTCCACGAGGGTCGGCCAGGGCATCACCGGCTGGGTCGCCGAGCACCGGGTCGCCCAGAACCTTCCCGACGCGGCGAATGACCCCCGGGCGAGCACGATCGCCGGGACCGAGGAGGACCTCGACGAGTCGATGCTCCTCGCCCCCATGCTCTTCGAGGACGCCATCCTGGGCGTCGTCGTCCTCTCGAAGCTCGGCCTCAACCAGTTCAGCGAGGACGACCTGCGGCTCCTCGTCATCTACGCGAGCTTCGCCGCCCAGGCGATGGCCAACGCCGACACGAACCAGCGGCTGCGCGAGCAGACCGCCGTGCTCGAGCGCCAGCTGCGCAGCCAACGGGACCTGCTCCAGATCACCGAGTCGATCCTGGGCACGCTCGACACGTCGTCCGTGCTCGACCAGATCACCGACCGGCTGAACGCCCTCGTCCGATCCGACAACATCGCCATCGAGCTCGTCGACCGGAAGAGCGGCCTGCTCGTCCCGCTCTCGGCCAAGGGCGTCAACGCCGAGCAGTACCTCCAGGCCTGGGACCCCGGCGAGGAAGGCATCGCGCCCTGGGTCGTCGCCCACAACGAGCCGCAACTCATCGTCGACGAGGCGAGCGACGAGCGGGTCAATCACTTCCGGGGCACCGGTGCCGTCGAGGGCAGCATCATGTGCGTCCCACTGCGCGATCGCGAGGGCGCCGTCGGTGTCCTCACGCTCGAGCGTCTCGGCACGGCGGATCGCTACTCCTCGGCCGATTTCGATCTCGTCCAGCTCTTCGCGGCGCACGTGTCGATCGCGCTCGAGAACGCCGAGGCGTTCAAGCGCCAGATCGAGCGCGCGGAGCGCGACACGCTGACGGGCCTGCTGAATCACGGGTCGTTCAAGGACCGGCTGGTCCGCGCCGCGACCGAGGGGACGCGGTTCAGCCTCGTGATGATCGACCTCGACGACTTCAAGTCGGTCAACGATGCGATGGGTCACCAGGCCGGCGACCGTCTGCTCCAGGAGATCGCGGCCGCGATCATGTCCGCCGGGCGTGAGTCCGATCGCGTGTTCCGCTACGGCGGCGACGAGATCGCGCTGCTCCTGCCGACGACCGACCATGCCGGGGCGATCCTCGTGGCCGAGCGGGTCCGGGCGGCCGTCGACTCCGTCGGGGCGCCGGGCACGACCTGGGCGGCGTCGCGGCTCATGGTCAGCGTCTCGATCGGAGTCGCGACCTTCCCGGACGACGGCACGGATCCCGAGACGATCCTCCTCGCCGCCGACCGAGCCTGCTTCGTCGCGAAGCGGACCGGCCACGGGTATATCGCCACCGCCGCGCAGGGCCTCGCGCTCGCGGCCGAGTTCAAGCTTCAGGATCCGACCCCGGTCGACCCGCCGAGCGTCACCGCCTGAGCCGGCCGTTCCGCAACGCGGGGCGAGTAGAGTGCGTCCAGTGGACATGCGAACGAGTCAGCGCGTCGTCGCGCCCCTCGCGTTCCTCTGCACGCTCGTCCTCCTCACGGCTTGCGACCTCGTTGGCGAGGCGTCCGGTCCGACCGCGACGGGCAGTGCCGCGTTCTCGCCGACATCGACGCCGCTGCTCACCCAGCCCGCACCGACCCCGGAACCGACGTTCCTCGTCTACAAGGTCCAGCCGAACGACAAGCTGGCGAAGATCGCGAAGCGCTTCAAGACGACCGTCGACAGCATCGGCTACTGGAATCGGACGCGCTACAAGACGCTCGATCCCGACAGCAGCGCCTATGCGCCCGACTCGATCAAGATCGGCTGGCTGTTGCGGATCCACCCCGGCCAGACGACCGACGGCGACTTCGTGGAGCCCACTCACAGCCCGCCGGCGTCGCCCTCACCCTCGGCGTCGCCGTCGGCCTGACGCGGCTACAACTCGAGCCGGCCCGCCCGGATGATCCGCTGGAGGAACTGCTGGGTCCGTTCCTCCTCGGGCGCGCGGAACATCCGATCGGGCGGACCCTCCTCGATGATCCGGCCGCCGTCCAGGAAGCAGACCCGGGTCGCGATGTCGCGGGCGAACCCCATCTCATGGGTCGCGATGATCATCGTCATGCCGCCCTGGGCAAGGCCCCGGATGACGTCGAGGACCTCGGCCACGAGTTCCGGGTCCAGGGCGGAGGTCACCTCGTCGAGGAGGAGCACGTCCGGCTGCATGGCGAGCGCGCGGATGATGGCGACCCGCTGCTGCTGACCGCCCGAGAGCCGATCCGGGTACTCGGCCCGCTTGTCGGCCAGCCCGAACCGTTCGAGCAGCTCGACCGCCTGGCGATCCGCCTCGGCCGCCGGCGTATGCAGGACCTTGCGCGGGCCGAGCGTGATGTTCTCGGTGACCCGCATGTGCGGGAACAAGTTGAACGCCTGGAACACGATGCCGATCCGCCGCCGGATGGCGTCGACCTTGACCCCGGGCGCGGTGATCTCCTCGTCCCCGATCACCACACGGCCGGCATCGACCGGCTCGAGGAGGTTGATGCAGCGCAGGAGCGTCGACTTGCCACTCCCCGAGGCTCCGATCAGGCAGACGACCTCGTGCTCGGCGACGGCCAGGTCGATCCCCCGCAGGACCTCCAGCTCGCCGAACGACTTGAACAGGCCCTCGACACGTACCGCGGGGCGGGCCGGCGCCGGTGCCCCGAACGCGGTCACGCCGTGCCCCCGGCCACCTGGCGCCGCCGGTCGCGGGCGACGAGCCAGTCGGTGACGTGGATGAGGGGGACCGTGAGGACGAGGAACAGGGCCGCCGTCACCAGGTAGGGCGTGAAGTTGAACGAGGCCGATTCGTCGATCTGGGCCTGCCGGAATACCTCGATGACTCCGATGAAGGACACGAACGCCGTGTCCTTCTGGAGGCCGATGAAGTCGTTGAGGAGCGGCGGGATGACGCGTCGGACGGCCTGCGGGATGACGACATAGCGCATCGCCTGGAGATACGTCAGGCCGAGCGATCGGGCGGCGGCCGCCTGGCTCGGATGGACCGACTCGATGCCCGCCCGGTAGACCTCCGACACGTACGCGCTGTACACGAGGATGAGGGTGACCACACCCCAGAAGAACGGATCGATGGGCAGCCAGTCGATGCCCAGGGCCGGGATGCCGAATCCCAGGATGAAGATGACAAGGACGCTGGGAACGCCCCGGAAGAAGTCCGTGTAGATGACCGCCATCGCCCGGACGGGGAAGAAGACGGGGCCGGGCAGGCTGCGCAGCACCGCGATGAACAGCGCCAGCGGCAGGATGCACGCCTCGGCGATGAGGAAGAGCTGGACGTTGACGGCGATCGCCGCGACCTGTCGTGGCCACGACGTCCCGATGTACTTCGGGTTGAAGAAGCTCTGCTGGACGAGGTTCCAGCCGGGCGAGGTGACGATCAGCCAGCCGACGAGACCGAAGATCGCGATGGAGCTGACGAGGGCGACGAGCAGCGCGCGCCGGTCGGAACGACGACGGCCGCCTCCCCTGCCGGGGTAGCGCGGCAGCCGGGACATGTCGCCAAGCTCGGGCGGCCCGCCTCCGCCTCTCATCGTCGTTCGGGCCGGCTCGCCGTCCGGTCAGTGCAGCTCGGGCGCGCCTCCGCTCACGATGTACTGCTGGCGTACGGCCTCGAGCGTGCCGTCCGCCTTGATCGCCGCGATCGCCTTGTTGACGCACGCCGTGAGGCTGCTGCCCTTGTTGAGCACCGCCGAGAAGTGCTCCTGGGCGCCGACCGTGGGCAGCTCACCGACGATCACTGCGTCGGTCAGCTGAGCGTCGCGCATGTAGAAGGTCGAGCCGAGGTCCGCAACGACGCCGTCGATCTGCTTGGTCTGGAGAGCCTTGACCGCCAGATCGAGCGTGGTGTAGACGCGCGGCTGCTTCGTCGGGGCGATGTTGTCCTGGATGTACTTGAGGCTCGTCGTGCCGACCTGGGTGCCGAGCCTGAAGTCCTTGAGGCCAGCCACCGTCGTCACCTTGCTGATCGCGTTCGCCTTGAGGGCGACCACGGCCTGGCTGTTGTCGAAGTAGCCGTCCGACAGGTCGACCGCGTTCGTCCGCTCGGCGCTGTAGGAGACCTGGGCCATGTAGAAGTCGAACTTCTTGGGACCGGGCTGGATCGCCGGGTCGAAGTCGACCGCGACCCAGACGACGTTCGCCTTGTCGAAGCCGAGCTGCTTGGCGATCAGGTACGCGGTCGCTCCCTCGAGGCCCTGGCCGTTGTTCGGGTCGGCGAACTGCCACGGGGACCCCGCAGCGGGGTCGGGTCCGGACCACCACGGGCTGTAGGCCGGGTTGGACGTGCCGATCGTGAGCTTGCCCGCGGTCAGCGTCTTGAGCGCCGCCGGCGAGCACGGGTCCGGCGTGGCCGGGACGGGGGACGGGCTGGCCGGCTCGACCGATGCCGCGGAGGCGACCGGCGACGCGGTCGGTGGCGCGGTCGGTGCGGGAGTGGCCGCCGCCGTGCACCCGGCGAGCGCGAGAACGAGACCGATGATGGTCAGGCGCGTGGGCGCGAGGCGCGTGGACAGCTGCATGGTTCCTCCTCCGTCTGGCTCGCGCGCAGTGTACTGGGCGACGCACGGAATGGGCATCGACGATCCGGTCCGGCCGAACGCCGGGCGGTCACCACCACCCACCGCCGCACGCCGGGAGCGCCGAAGCGGCGCCTGGAGGAGGCTAGGCGCCGCTCGTGGCGAGTCGTTCGGAGCGTCGTGGGTCCGTGGGATCCAAGGACGACCGCGAGATGCGTTCGGGAATGTCGCCGGTTCGGCTCAGGTCGATCCGGCGGCGACGATCGAGTCGACGGGGATCGGACTCGATGT
>DASVIK010000070.1:0-1536 GCA_036382135.1 Candidatus Limnocylindrales bacterium
GCGGCGCGTCGCGGCCGCGCACGAGACCACCGCGAGCATGGCCGCCGTCGCCGGCGCCCGCGCGATCGCCGTCGCCGGCCTCGACCCCGACGAGATCGACCTGATCCTCGTCGCGACCCTCACGCCCGACTACTGGATGCCGTCGACCGCCTCGCTCGTCAAGGAGGCGATCGGGAACAGCCGCGCGGCGGCCATGGACGTGTCCGCGGCCTGCTCCGGCTTCGTCTATGCATACGCCACGGCGACCGCCTACGTGACGTCCGGCATGGCCCGCCACGTGCTCGTCATCGGCGCGGAGCTCCTCACCCGCTTCCTCGACTACACCGACCGAAGCACGTGCATCCTCTTCGGTGACGGGGCCGGGGCGGTTGTCGTGTCAGCCTCAGAGGAGCCGGCCGTTCCGCACGGGATCGAGATGACGACCGACCCGTCCGGCGCCTACATGATCTGGCTCCCGGCCGGCGGATCGAAGAGCCCACCCTCGTCGGCGACGATCGGCCGTGGCGAGCACTTCATCCGGATGGAGGGCAAGGAGACCTACCGGTTCGCGACGAAGACGCTCGCCTCCACGGCGCTCGCGGCCATCGCGAACGCGGGGCTCCGACCCGACGAGATCGACCTCTTCATCCCGCACCAGGCGAACATCCGAATCATCGAGGCCGTGGCCAAGGGCCTCGGGCTGCCCATGGAGAAGATGTTCGTTAACCTCGACCGCTACGGGAACACCTCCGCGGCGTCGGTCCCGCTCGCGCTTGCCGAGGCGGTCGACGCGGGGCGGATCCGGAAAGGCGACAACGTCGTCATCGTCGCCTTCGGCGCCGGCTTCACGTCCGGCGCGGTCGCCTTCGAATGGACCGCCGACTCCGCCGCCGGCGCCCGCGCGGCCGCCGTCCGGCCCGAATCGATCCACGTCCGGCTCCCCGTCGACTGGGACTCCGTGGACCCGATTCCGCCGCAGCTCGCCGCCGTCCTCGCCGCGCCCGGCCCGGTGGTCGTCCCGCTCGACGACGTGGTCCCGGGCGACCCGCCGGCACGGGCGGGCGCCGCCCGGGCGTCCACGGACGTGTCCCCAATCATGCCCGCCACCGCGCCCGACACCACGCCGGCCACCGCGCCGGGGTCGGCGTCCGCGACGGCGCCCGACCCCGCACCCATCCCCGCAACGGCGCCCGCGTCCGCCTCGGAGGCTCCCTCATGATCGATCTCACCGGCAAGGTCGCCATCGTGACAGGAGGCTCGCGCGGCATCGGTCGTGCCGTCGCGCTCATGCTCGGCCGGCAGGGCGCGGACGTCGCGTTCCTCGATCGGCTGGCGTGCACCGTCGAGGATCACACGCGCGAGGACGTCGAGGCGCTCGGCCGGCGTTCGGTTTGCATCGGCGGCGACGTCACCGACCCGGCGGCCTGCGCGGAGCTCGTCAGCCAGACGCTCAAGGAGCTCGGGCGCGTCGACATCCTGGTCAACAACGCCGGCATCACCCGCGACGACCTGATCATGCGGATGACCGACGAGAACTGGAACGCGGTCCTGAACGTC
>DASVIK010000071.1:0-1638 GCA_036382135.1 Candidatus Limnocylindrales bacterium
CCGAGCGCATCGAGCGAGGGCATCGCCTTCTCGTTCTCGATCTGCGACAGGTAGCCGATGTTGAGGCCGCTTCGCTCCGCGACCCGGGCGAGCGTCATGGCCCGCTCGCGACGCCACCGGCGGATCTCCCGACCGACCGGCGGGCGCCTGGGCCCAGCCGGCTGGTCTTTGATCTCGTCCAACCCTCTTGACCTCCAGGCAACAACGTGCGATAGTTTTCCCATCGCCATTGTTGTTGGCCGACAGAAAACAGTCAAGCCGGCGGCAGCACGGCAGAGGAGAACCGGACATGAAGATCGCGATCATCGGGACGGGCAACGTGGGCAAGGCCATCGGCGGCTCGCTCGTCAGGGCCGGACACGAGGTGACGTTCGCGGCCCGCGACGCCGCCACCACCAGGCAGGTCGCCGCCACGGCCGGGGCGTCGGCCTCCGCCAGCCCGGCCGACGCGGCACGCGATGCCGAGGTGATCATCCTCGCGGTCCCCTACCTGGCCGCGGAGCAGGTCGCCGCGGAGCTCGACGGGCAGGCGGCCGGCAAGGTCGTCATCGACGCGACCAATCCGATCAAGGCGGACTACTCCGGTCTCTCGACCGAAGCCGGCGAATCGGGCGCCGAACGATTCGCGCAGCTCTTCGAAGGAGCCCACGTGGTGAAGCCGTTCAACACGCTGTTCGCGTCCGTCCAGGCCGATCCGGGCGCCCATGGCAGCGCCCTCGACCTACTGTACGCGACGGACGACCCGACGGCGAAGACGGCCGTCATCGCGCTCGCCTCGTCACTGGGCCTCCGGCCCGTCAGCGTGGGTCCCCTCGCGGCTTCCCGAGAGCTGGAAGCCATGGCCTGGCTTAACATCCGGCTCCAGATGATCACCGGCGGCGACTGGCGCTCGACCTTCGTCCTCGTGGACGCGCCCGCGGCTGCCACCGCAGCATAGGTGGCGACCACATGACCGATCTCTCCTCGACCCGGAACCCGACGACGGTCGCGCCGGCGCCGGGTTCTCCGCCGGCCGGGCCTATGCCGGCCATCTACCTCGGGCACGGGGCACCGCCACTCCTCGAGGACGAGGAGTGGATGGGCGAGCTCGGGGCGTGGGGCGCCTCGCTTCCGCGGCCGAGCTCAATCCTCATCGTGAGCGCGCACTGGCAGACCGCTCCGGTCGCCCTGAGCTCGACCGGGCGCGTGCCACTGGTCTACGACTTCTACGGCTTCCCGGAGCACTACTACCGGATCACCTACGACGCGCCCGGGGCGCCGGACCTCGCCGCACGAGTCAGGGCCCTGATGCCGTCGACCGAACCCGTCCTGGATCGCGAGACGCGCGGACTCGATCATGGCGCCTGGGTACCCCTCAAGGCGATGTACCCGGACGCGCAGATCCCGGTCCTCCAGATGTCGATGCCGGACCTGGATCCCCGGCACCTCTTCGAGGTCGGCCGGCGCCTGGCGCCGCTGCGAGACGAGGGCGTCCTGATCGTCGGCAGCGGGTTCCTGACCCACGGGCTGCCGTTCGTCCACGACTACTTCCTGGGCAAGCCGGGCGCCCCGCAGTGGTCGATCGACTTCGACCAGTGGGCGACCGAGGCGCTGAACCGTGGCGACCTCGACACGCTCTTCGCGTTCCGGGAGAAGGCG
>DASVIK010000072.1:0-2079 GCA_036382135.1 Candidatus Limnocylindrales bacterium
GGTCGTACCATGACGGCATGAATGGTCGGACCGATGGTCGTACCCGGCGTCGCGTCGCGCGCGAGAATCCGGCGCCCTACGGGGTCGGAACCGTCGACAAGGTCTCGATCAGCCTGCCGCCCGGGCTGGTTGCGCGCGCCCGCGCGCAGGCCGACCGCGAGGAGTCGTCCCTGAGTGCTGTTGTTGCGGCGGCGCTTCGGGACCAGTTCGACCGGGAGGACCAGGCGCGGCTGGATGCCGCCCTCGACGCCGACCGCGAGGAAGGCATTCGAGCGGCCGAGGCCTTCCTGCCGTATTCGGCGGCCCTGTTCGCCGAGGCGGAGTGGTGACCATCGGGCGGGCCGCCCCACAGGCCGGACCCCGAAAGGGCGACATCTTCGTGGTGGAGTTCCCGGCCATCGGGGGTCACGTCCAGGCGGGGCGGCGGCCTGCGGTGGTCGTCCAGGCGGACCGGTTCTCCCGCTCGGGAACGGTCGTGTTGTGCCCGATCACGAGCGCGCCTCCGCCGGACGACCACCCCCGGCCGCACCGCGTGCCGATCACACCGGCCGAGACCGGCCTGGATCGAGCCGGCTGGGTGAAGGCCGACCAGATCCAGACGATCCCGACTGGCATGCTCCACGGGCCGGTCGCACGCCTCGCGCCGGCGGCGATCGACCGGCTCGACGTGGCGCTTCGGTTCGTGCTGGACCTCTGATCACGCCGCGCCGCGCCGCATGGCGCGCCGCGCCGGGCGTCGTCTCCGCGAGCACGCATGTCGCCCCCCGGCCCGACCTTCAGCCGAGGCCGCGCCCCCGGAAAGCGTTGGCGTGCGCCGGGAATCCCTCGTGGTCGGCCAGCGCAGTCGTGGGGCTCGCCAGCTCGGCGAGCGCGGCCGCCGAGAGTCGCGCGACCGAGGTGGTCGTCTGGAACGTGCGAGCCGTGACGCCGCCATTGAGCTGGGCGTAACCCCCGGTCGGGAGCGTCGCGGGGATCCCGATCGTGTAGCTGCTCGCACCGATCGGGGTGTCCTGGCCGAGGAGCACCTCGCCCGCGTAGCGGAGCGCTCGGAGGGTCGCCTCCGTGTCGGCCGTGGCGACCTGGCAGTGCTCGGGCGCGTAATCGTTCGCGAACGTGATCGCCTCGTCCATCGTGTCGAACAGGAGAACGCCGCCGAGGTCGCCCAGGACTGCCGTCGCGTACGTCCGGCGCGGCTCGGGCAGCGACGCGACGGCGGCCGCCACGGCGGGCTCCAGGGCGGCGACGAGCGCGGCCGAATCCGTCACGACCAGCGCGGCCGAGTCCGAGCCGTGCTCCGCCTCGTTCACCAGGTCGAGCGCAAGACGCCAGGGATCCGCGGTGGCGTCCGCGATCAGCAGGCTTTCCGAGGGACCGCACAGCATGTTCGTCGCCGTGCCGAATCGCTGCGCCAGCACCTGCGCCGCCGTCACCGCGGGCCCCCCCGGCCCGACGATCTTGCGCACCCGCGGGAACATCGCCGTCCCGAACGTGAGCGCGGCGATGCCGGCGGGGCCGTTCGCCCGGAAGACATTCGCCAGGCCAAGCTCATGGGCCGCCGCCAGCGTCGCCGGGTCGACCGCGCCGGTGCCGGGCATCGGTGGGACGAGCACCATGATCTCCGGCACGCCGGCGACGACGGCCGGGGTGCCGATCTGGCACAGCACCGACGGGAAGCTGCCCTTGCCCGCGGGCACGTAGAGCCCGGCCGACGGGATCGGGGCGACCTGCTCACCGACGAGGAAGCCCGGCCGGACCTCCTCGCGCCAGCCCGCGGCCGTCGCCCGGACCTGGGCCTCGTTGAAGAGCCGGCTGTTCGCGATCGCCTCGCGAATCCCGGCAAGCAGCTCCGGGCCGATCGCGGCATGGGCGGCCGCCAGCTCCTCGGGCTGGACGCGGAGGTCACCCGGAGCGATCGAAACGCCATCGAACCGCTCGGTGGCCTCCACGACGGCTGCATCGCCTCGCGCCCGCACGTCGGCGAAGAGCCGCTCGATCGATGCGACCAGCCCCGGCTCGAAGATCGCGGCGGTGGATCGGGCGAGCAGGCGCGTCTGCTGGTCGGCGTCGAGGGTGGCCCAG
>DASVIK010000073.1:0-4022 GCA_036382135.1 Candidatus Limnocylindrales bacterium
GCCGGGCCAGGGCTCGGACGCCCGGACGCTGGCGGCGACGGCGGAGCTGGACGCGGCCACCGGCGAGTACGTCCTCAACGGCGAGAAATGGTTCGTCACCGGCCCGGACGACACCGACTTCATGATCTTCCATTCGGTCGTCATCGACGGCGACGGCCGCCTGCCGACCCTGTTCCTCGTCGACTACGACACGCCCGGCCTGCGCAAGAGCCACGACCCGGACTACACGCACACGTTCGCCGACCGGCATCCGCAGTTCATCCTCGAGGATGTCCGCGTGCCCGACGAGGCGCGCCTCGGCGCGATCGGGGCGGCCGACGACCTGACCAACGAATGGTTCGTCGAGGAGCGCATCCACATCGGCGCCCGCTGCAGTGGAGCCATGGAGCGCCTGCTCACTCTCGCGGTCGGATGGGCGACCGACCGGGTGCAGTTCGGGAGTCGCATCTACGACTTCCAGGGCGTGAGCTTCCCGCTGGCCGATTCGGCGGCCGACGCCTCGGCGGCTCGACTGCTCACCCGCGAGGTGGCTTGGCTGGCCGACTCGGGGGCCGACCGCAAGGTGATCCACGCCAAGGCGTCGGTGGCCAAGCTGTTCGCTTCCGAGGCCGCCTTCCGCTGTGCGGATCGCGTCGTCCAGGTCTTCGGCGGGCGGGGCTACATGCGCGAGTTCGCGGCCGAGCGCTACCTGCGCGAGCTGCGGGTCGACCGGATCTGGGAGGGCACGAGCGAGATCCAGCGCCTGGTCATCGCCCGGGCCCTCGAGCGGCGAGGCGTGGACCGGGTGGTCGGTTGACCCCGCGAGCGTCCCAGGCCGGCGCCGGCTCGCGCGACGCCGCGGGCACGGCCGCCGGGTCAGGGTCGGCCGCCGCTCCGATGGGTTTCGACCTCGAGCGGCTCTTCGCCCCACGGTCGATCGCCGTCGTCGGCGCGTCGCTCCGGTCGGGGATCGCGACCACGGTCCGCGACAACATCGGCCGCGTGGGCGGTTCGCAGCGGTGCTACTTCGTCAATCCGAAATACGCCGACGTGGACGGGACGCCGTGCTACCCGGACCTCGCCGCACTGCCCGAGGTGCCGGACACCGTGGTTCTTGCCGTCAACCCGCTGCGGGCCGCGACGTTCACCCGCGATGCCGCGGCGGCCGGCGTGCGGACGGTCGTCATCCCCGGCGGTGGTGTGGTGGAGGGCGGCGAGGCGGCGGCCCGGATGCAGGCCGAGGTGCGCGAGATCGGGATCGCGACCGGTACGGCCATCCTCGGTCCGAACTGCATGGGCATGGTCGACCTGACGACCTCGAGCGCGACGTACATCGGCGACCTCAGCCCGTGGCTGCGCCGGGGCGGGGTGGCCGGGATCGCCCAGTCGGGCAGCGTGTCGGACGCGTTCGTCCACGCCGGAACCCGGATCGGCTGGTCGCGCATCGTCAGCTGCGGCTCGGAGGTCGTGCTCGACCTGTGCGACTACCTCGCCTACTGCCTCGACGATGCCGCGACCCACGCCGTCATCCTCTTCGTCGAGGGGTTCAAGCGGCCGGAGCGCTTCCTCGCCCTGGCCGATCGGGCGCTCGAGATCGGCAAGCCGATCCTTGCCGTCAAGGTCGGCCGGAGCGCGCAGGCCCAGGCCTCGGCCGTCGCCCATTCCGGGTCGCTGGCCGGCGAGGACCGGGTGGTGGATGCGGCCTTGCGGGCCGCCGGCGTGATCCGCTGCGGGGACCTCGACGAGCTGCTCGAGGCGGCCGAGCTCGTGGCCGGGACCCGGCGGCTCGGTCGGTCGGTCGGGCGCGGCCGCACCGGTGTCGTGACGGTCTCGACCGGGGAGGCGTCGCTCATCGCGGACCTCGCGCCGCGGACGGGCGTCGATCTGCCGCCGATCCCCGAGGCGTCGCGGGCGCGCATCCATGCCGACTTGCCCACGCTCGGCTACATCGGCAACCCGATGGATCCGTGGGGCGCCGACGACACGGCCGTCGCCTACGGAGCCTGCCTGCGCGCCTTTGCCGACTCGGGTGCCTACGACGTCCTGGCCGTCGTGCACGACTTCCCGTTCCGCTCGCAGGCCGGCGAGGTCGAGCTGGCGACCGAGCTCGCCGTCGAGCTGGCACGAGCGACCGCCGAGCGGCCCGCCGTCCTCCCGGTGTTCGTGTCGCTCACGTCGGGTGAGGCGACACCCGAGATCCAGGCGTCGCTCGACGCCGCCGGCGGCATCCCGCTCGTGCGCGGCACGGTCGAGGCCTTCACCGCGATCGCCGGGCTCGCCTGGTGGGAACGGCGCCGCGCCGAGCGACTGGCCGACGGTCCGTGGCGGCCGGGATGGCCGGCCCTGGCCGGCGACCGGACGCGCTACGGGCTCGACCCCTCGGCACCGATATCGGCTTCGGGGCCGACGATCACACCGCGCGCCCTGCCCGAGCGCGAGTCTCTCGACCTGCTGCGGTCGGCCGGGATCGCCGTGACGCCGGCCTCCGCCGCGCCCGATGCGGATGGCGCAGTCGCGGTGGCCGAGATCCAGGGATACCCGGTCGCAGTCAAGCTCGACGCGACCGACGCCGCGCACAAGAGCGACATCGGAGGTGTGAGACTCGGTCTCAAGACGGCTGCTGAGGTGCGCGCGGCGGTGCCGTCGCTCCTGGCGGCGGGCGAGGCGGCGGGCGCCGCCGTTCGTGGACTCCTGGTGGAGCCGATGGCCGGCCCGGGCGTCGAGATGATCGTCGGATTCCAGCGCGACCCCATGTTCGGTCCGGTCGTCCTGGTCGGCTCGGGCGGGATCCTGGCCGAGATCCTCGATGATGTCGCGATCCGCCTCGCGCCGGTCGATCGCACGACCGCCCTCGCGATGCTCGACGAGCTGCGGTCGGCGCCCATCCTCGCCGGAGCACGAGGCCACGTACCCGCGGACCGACAGGCCCTCGCCGACCTGATCGTGGCCGTCGCCGGGTTCGGCGCCGGGCGGCCGGACGTGCTCGAGATCGACCTCAACCCGGTCATCGCCGGCCAGCGTGGGTCCATCGCCGTCGACGCGCTGATCGTCCTCGCGGACGGCGGCGCTCCAGATCGAGGCACCCGTGCCTGATCCAGCGACCCCCGGCGCACCCGCTGCATCTGTTCTCCTGCGCGAGCCCACGCCATGGGGCGTCCGGCTCACCCTCAACCGGCCGGCGAAGCTCAACGCCATGGATACGGAACTGCGCGAGGCGCTCGTCGCCGCG
The DNA here is from genome assembly GCA_036382135.1 of Candidatus Limnocylindrales bacterium. Classification (GTDB taxonomy): domain Bacteria; phylum Chloroflexota; class Limnocylindria; order Limnocylindrales; family CSP1-4; genus C-114. The sequence goes on from DASVIK010000073.1 coordinate 3,209, forward strand.
ATCGTCGCCGCCGAGCGCGACGACGCCGTGCGGGTCATCGCCATCGCCGGCGCGGGTCGCGCCTTCTGCTCGGGCTACGACCTCGCCGGGGAGACACCCTCCGACGTATGGGGCTGGCGGGCGGTCCTCGCCGAGGATGTCGCAGCGACCCTCGCGATCTGGCGCTGCTCGAAGCCGGTCATCGCCCAGGTCCATGGGTTCGCGCTCGCCGGCGGCCTCGAGCTGGCCATGGCCTGCGACCTCGTCGTCGCTGCCGACGACGCCCGGCTGGGCGAACCGGAGATCCGCTTCGGGTCGGCGCCCGTGACGTTGCTCATGCCGTTCCTCATCGGCCAGAAGGCCACCCGCGAGCTCCTCTTCACCGGCGACCTCATCGATGCCGCCGAGGCCCATCGCCTCGGCCTCGTCAACCGGGTCGTGCCGGCCGACCGGCTGGCGGCGGAGGTCGACGCGCTGGCAGAGACGCTGGCCAGGGTCGAGCCCGACGTGATGGCACCGACGAAGCTCATGCTCAACCGGGCGATGGAGGCGGCGGGCTTCCTCGCGGCCGTGGAGGCCGGCCTCGACCTCCAGTCCATCGTGAACACGAGCGCGACCGCCCGCGCCTTCGACGAGATCGTCCGCCGCGACGGACTCAAGGCCGCCCTCGCGTGGCGCGACCGACGGTACGAGGAACGACTGGCCGACCGCGGCCGCTGGGCCGGCGAACGGGCTCGCACGCACCACCCGGATGGGCGGGCGCGTGCCGTCGGACGCGTACGACGCCTGCACGAGGCGACGGTGGGACCATCGTCCTGCGGCCGGTGCGGGATCG
>DASVIK010000074.1:0-3737 GCA_036382135.1 Candidatus Limnocylindrales bacterium
GTCGCTGATGTTGTAGAGCGCGTCGCCCGAGGCCGAGCCGATGCCGGTCTCGTTCTCGATGAGCATCCCGATGCCGACACCGGCAGCACCGGCCCCGAGCACGGCGGCACCTACCGTCGCTCCGCCGGCCATGGCGGCGCCCGCGCCGAGCGCTTCGGCTTCCGCGCCGCCAGCGAGCAATGCGCCCGCGGCCTCTTCGCCGCCGAAGGCGCCGGCGACGTCCATCGCCTTGCTCGAGTAGTCGATGACGGCATCGACCGTGTCGTTCTGGCCCTTGCCAGCGTCGAGGATGGCTTCCTCGGGGCTCGTCGGGATATCGAAGTCGTCGGCCATGATCGATCTCCTGTGGGGGCTGCTTCGCGGCGGCGGTGCCGACGCTTGGGAGATGGTGCGGGACGGCCGTCTCGACGGCGTCACACCGTCGAGATTCCTCCGCAGGACCGAACCCATCCTCCAACCCGTCGATTTACGGGTTGTTGTCGGGAGCCGGCGAGTTCGGTAGTTACGATGGTAGTCGCCTCGTCCATAGCCCGACCGGCCCCGGCGGACCGTACCTCCGCCGCGGACGCGTATCGTTCCAGCGGATGCCGGCCCGACCGTGCCGGCCGATCGGAGGAACGAACCCATGTGCTTCACGCCGACGAGCCACCCGCCGATCGCCCCGATCCTCGGCGGTGCCCTCGACGGACAGCGGATCGAGCTCGTCGCCGGTGACGGGACGCACCTGGCTGCCTATCGGGCGCGCGCCGCGGACCCGACCGGGGCCGGGATCGCGATCCTGCCGGATGTCCGCGGCCTGTACGGGTTCTACGAGGAGCTGGCGCTGCGGTTCGCCGAAGCCGGCATCGACGCGGTCGCCATCGACTACTTCGGGCGCACGGCGGGTGTCGGAGCCCGCGACGCCGACTTCGAGTTCATGCCCCACGTGGCGCAGACGACCTGGGCGGGGCTGTCCGCCGACATCGGCGCGGCCGTCGAGCACCTTCGTTCGGCCGATGGCGGGGCCGTGCGCTCCGTCTTCACGGTCGGGTTCTGTTTCGGGGGTCGGATCGCCTTCGACTCGGCCACGCTGGGCCTCGGGCTGGCGGGCGTCACGGGCTTCTACGGCATCCCGGCGGGTCCCGGGCGCAACGACGCGCCCGCCCCGATCGACGTCGTCGACCGGATGGCCTGCCCGGTCCTGGGCCTGTTCGGCGGGGCCGACCAGGCCATCCCCCACGAGGCCGTGGCCGCGTTCGAGGCCGCGCTCGGGACGGCGAAGGTCGAGCACCGCGTCGTCGAGTACGAGGGTGCTCCGCACTCGTTCTTCGACCGGACATACGAGGAGCACGCCGCCGCGTCCGAGGACGCGTGGCAGCAGGTCCTGCGGTTCATCGGTGAGGAGACGGCCGCCGGCTGAACCGACCGGCGGCCTGACGGCCTCACGGCTGCCTACGCGCCCGGGCCGCCGATGACGTCGGTCGAGGGCACGTACCCGCTGGGCCCGGGGCCGAACCGCCGCCCGAACCGTCGCCCGGCGAACAACAGGATGAGCAGGAGCACGATCGTACCGCCGAAGACGGGCAGGCCGACGACCACGAGCCAGATGCCGCCCGTGACCAGGACCTGACCGAACGACAGCAGCTGAGCGGCCGCCTTGTCGAGCTCGGCGCCGATGTCCCAGCCCTTCGAGACCTCGTTCACCACGGCGACCGCCGGGGTCTGGAACAGGACGGTCAGCGTCGCGAGTGACGCCTGGTCCCGCAGGTGCGCTTCCTGGGTCGAGAGCTCCTCGATCTGGCCCTGGACGCCGGTGAGCTGGTTCTGCACCTCGAGGATGTCGGAGATCTTGGTCGCCTTGGCCATGATCGCCTGGAGCGCCTGTTCGGTCGCCCGCAGGTTCGTGATGCGGGCCCCCAGGTCGAGGACCTGGCCGGTGACCTCGGAGGACCCGGTCTTGGCGGCAACGACCTTCGTGGCGATGTCCCGGAGCGCGGTCTGGGCATCCTCCCAGCGCGCGCTGGGGAACCGGTACGTCACCGACGCGATGACCCGATCGCCGTCGGTGGCCTGGTCGGACGCGCTGATATAGCCGCCGAGGCCGGCGATCGCGGTCCTGGCCCGGAGCAGCGCCGGATCGATGGACGGCACTTCGACGGTCATCGTCCCGGTCCGGACGATGAGATTCACGTCCGGGAGCGCGTCCTGCGGGGCGGGCGCGTTCGATGCGGCGGGGCCGCCATCCGTCGTGCTGCCGGCGGCGGCCGGCGCTGCGGACGCCTCGGTCCCGAAGCCACTGAACTGGTTGCCCAGGCGGTCCGGCGCGGCCGCCCCCGGATTCGGGGCCGCCGCACTCGCGCAGGCGGCGAGCACGACGGCCGTCACCGCGATCGCCGCGGCGACGGGCCGCCGGGATGGCCCGCGGCGAGCGGGCGCGATGGGCTGGCTGACCTGGAGCGCGCTGGTGCGCGACATCGATCTGAACGGCCACATGGGTCGGAACCTCCCGTCGTCCGGCGGGTGCCGGCACGCGGCCCGGGGACGCGGATCCACGGGGATCGGTTCCCTCGGCGGCGCGGCCCGGCAACGGGCGGTGCGTCCGCGCGGGGAGTCAGTGGCGCAGGACGTTCACGCCGAGCACGATCACGATGACCCCGACCACGACGAGAGGGAGGCTGCCGCCCGGCAGGACGCGCTCGATCTGCGTGACGACGGCATCGATGGCGGTGTGGACAGCGCCTACCGCGCCGCCCATGAGCTCGCCGAGACCGAAGCCGATCGACCGGATCAAGCCATCCATCGGAGCGAGTGTGGCCGCCGCGTCAAGCGTGGCGCGCCGTCGTTCCCGCGGGAGGCGGTCAGGAGCTCCGGCCGACCACCCGGGCGCCGATGTTGCGGGGCGTCACGATCTCACTCCGACCGGGCAGGTCCTGGTCGGCGGCGACGGCCGCGAACGCGGCCTTGATCCGCGAGAACGCCGTCATCGAGTCGGCGAACGCGATGACGGTCGAGCCCGCGCCCGAGAGGCACGCGCCGATCGCGCCGGCTTCCCGAGCCGCGTCGACGAGGAACGGCAGCTGCGGAAAGGCGGCCGCCCGGTACTGCTCGTGGATCCGGTCGACCGTCAAGGCGCCCAGGAGGTCGTGGCGTCCCGTCGCGAGGCCGGCGACGCCGATGGCCACCCGGCCGATGTTCGCGACCGCGTCGGCGTGCGGGACCGACGCCGGCAGCGCGGCCCGCATCTGCTCCGTCGAGAGGCGCAGCTCGGGGATGAACAGGACGGCCCGCAGCTCGCGCGGCGCGTCGAAGCGGATCGCCTCGACCTGCCCGCCGGGCTCGTCGTCGAGACGGGCGGCGACGGTGAAACCGCCGAGCAGCGCGGCGGCGGCGTTGTCCGGGTGGCCCTCGATGTCGGTGGCGATGCGCAGCAGGTCGCCGGTCGTGAACGGGTCGCCGAGGAGCGCGTTGCCGGCGAGCGCGCCACCGACGGTCGCCGCCGCGGACGAACCGAGGCCGCGCGCCAGCGGGATCTCGTTGCGCATCTCGATCCGCCATCCGACGCCCTCGGGGATCGACCCACGGTGCTCACGCAGGACGGCCTCGAGGCCCCGGACGAAGCAGTTCGTGCCGTCGCTCGGGAGCTCCTCCGCACCCTCCCCTTCCACCGACAGCTCGATGGCGTCGGGGCTCCAGCCGCGCACCTCGAGGTCGATCCGGTCGATGATCCCGAGGGCCAGGCCGAGGCAGTCGTAGCCGGC
>DASVIK010000075.1:0-7278 GCA_036382135.1 Candidatus Limnocylindrales bacterium
AAGGGAGCCTCCCGGGAATGGACTTGGCCGTCCGAGCGCCAGGATCGTAGGGATCCGCGCCGACCTTGCTACGTCGCGCGCCGTAGTCGCGGACGACCGGTTGGCCCATCCGATCCATCCGAACGGTCGATCACGCGGCGCGGTCCCAAGGAGGATGCTTGTGCAAGGCACATGTCGCACGTACGCAGGACAGGATGAGCACCGAGCAGAAGCTCGCGAGGTATGCCGTGCCCGGGAGCCGGCTGCGCGGCGTCGCGCCGCCCGCCGCCTGGGTCGTCCTGCTCGCCGCGATCCCGTTCCTTGCGGGGTTCTACCTCCTGCTTCCGCCGACCGGACTGTCCCGGACCATCGCCTATCCGGCGTTCGGCATCATCGGGATGCTCGCGATCCTGCTCGGCGTGCACATGCGTCGGCCCGCCCGATCCGGGTCGTGGCGCCTGATCGCCGTGGCCCTCGCCCTCCTGGCGTTCGGGGACATCGTCTATTCGTTCCTGTCCGGCGATGGGCAGGAGGTCGCCTACCCGTCACCAGCGGATATCGCCTACCTGGGCGGCTATGTCGTCCTCATCGCGGGGATCGCGAGCCTGATCCGCGGTCGGGTCGCCGGCGGGGATCGAACCGCGCTCATCGACGCGGCCATCCTGGCGGCCGGCGCCGGGTCCATCGTGTGGTTCGCCGTGATCCAGCCGGGCCTCGCGGGCACCGTCGAGCCGATGGTCGGGGTGGTGTCGATGGCCTATCCGGTCATGGACCTCATCCTGCTCGGACTCGGACTGCGGGTCCTGCTGACGGCGGCTCGGCCGCGCTACCTCCAGTTCCTGCTTGCCGGCGTGGCGATCTACTTCTTCGCCGATCTCGTCTACGCGCTGCTCCTCCTCAACCAGGCGTACGGTGACGCCAACCCGGTCGACGCCGGCTGGATCGTGGGCATCCTGCTCATCGGCGTGGCCGCCCTTCATCCGTCCGTCGCGGATCCCGTCACGACCGTCGAATCGAGCGACGCGCGGCTGAGCGGGTCGCGGCTCGCCACGCTGGCGGCGGCTGCCCTCATCGCGCCCACGATCCTCGTCATCCACGAGATCCAGGCCGGCGACGACCTCGTGGTCGGCCTGGTCCTGGAGTGGACGTTGCTCTTCGGTTTGGTCCTCGTCCGCCTCGGGATCACCGTCCGCGAGCTTGGGGCGACACTGCAGCAGCGCCGCCACCTCCAGGTGGACCTCGCCCACCAGGCCCATCACGACCCGCTCACCCAACTGGCCAACCGATCGCTCTTCGAGGTGCGCCTCGCCCAGGCGATGGCGACCGCGCCCGAGACGACCGCCCTGATCTTCCTTGATCTCGACGACTTCAAGACGATCAACGACACCCTCGGTCATGCGACGGGCGACGAGCTCCTGCGTGTCCTGGCCGGCCGCGTCCAGCGCGGCCTCCGCGCCACCGATCTCGCGGCCCGGCTCGGCGGCGACGAATTCGCGATCCTCGTCGAGGCGTGCCAGGGCCCGTCGATGGCCCTCGCCGTCGCCGAGCGTGCCCTCGCCGTCCTCCGGGCGCCCCTCAGCCTCGTCGACCGACAACTCGAGGTCCACGCGAGCGCCGGTGTCGCGATGGGTCACGCCCGATCCACGCCGACCGACCTCATGCGCGACGCAGACGTGGCCATGTACCAGGCGAAGGCCCACGGCAAGAATCGGGTCGAGGCGTACGTGGCGGCGATGCACGGCGAGGTCATCCGGAGCTACGAGCTCGGAACCGAGCTGGCCCACGCGATCGAAACGGGCGCGTTCGTGCTGCATTTCCAGCCGGCCGTCAACCTGACCAGCGGGGCGATCGTCGGTGCGGAGGCGCTCGTGCGCTGGAACCACCCGCAGCGGGGCCTGCTGGGTCCGCATGAGTTCATCCCGCAGGCGGAATCGTCCGGGCTCATCCACAGCCTCGGTCGCTGGATCCTGCGCGAGGCGTGTTTCGCCGCCGTCGGCTGGCCGACCCGTCTCGATGGCCAGCGACCAGCGGTCAGCGTCAACCTGGCCGCCAGTCAGCTCCTCCAGCCCGGGATCGTCGAGGAGGTCGCGGAGATCCTCGCCGAGACCGGCCTGCCGCCGAGGAAGCTCATCCTGGAGGTGACCGAGAGCGCGCTCGTCGACCTCGACGTGGCACGGGCGGCCCTGCTCCGCCTGCGCGGGCTGGGCGTCCTCCTGGCACTCGACGACTTCGGGACCGGCTACTCCGCGCTCAGCTACCTGGCCCGATTGCCGTTCGACATCGTCAAGATCGACCAATCGTTCGTGGCCGCGATCGGGCAGGGCCGGCGCGTCGACGCGTTGCTCGCGGGCATCCTCGGGCTGTGCGACGCACTCGAGCTCGTGACCGTGGCCGAGGGCATCGAGGAGGGGCCGCAGCTGGACCGCCTCGTGGCGCTCGGCTGTCGGATCGGTCAGGGGTATCTGTTCGCCCGGCCCGTCCCCGCCGCCGAGTTCACCGCCCTGCTCACGACGTCGCGCGAGACCCAACGCCAGTCGCCCGGCGTGGGCGCCTTCACCGCGCTCGTCGCCCGCCCCGTCGTCGCAGCCGCCGTCTGATCCTCCGCACCGCGATGGCCGGTACCATCGCGGCCTATGACGACACCCGGACCCGCCGATCGTGAGACCCGCGACGAGCACGTGACGAAGCTCATCGACGCGGGTGAGGCCGGACCGTGGATCCCCGTGACCGGTGGGGTCGAGTGGCGCCGCGGACCGTACCTCGTCAGCACGGACCCCGACCGCCTCGACCTGGCCGGCACGGCGGGATTCCTTGCGGGAACCTACTGGGCGCCCGAGATCCCGGAGTCGGTCGTCCGGAGATCGGTGCAGCACTCGATCGCTTTCGGCCTCTACGAGGGCGACCGCCAGGTCGGCTTCGCGCGCGTGACCAGCGACCGGGCGACGTTCGCGTGGATCGGCGACGTGTACGTGGCGGAGAGCCATCGCGGCCGTGGCCTGGCGCTCTGGCTGATGCGCTGCGTGCTGGCCCATCCCGAGCTGCAGGAGCTCCGCCGGTGGCTCCTCGCCTCGACCACTGCCCGTGGCCTCTACGAACGGCTCGGGTTCACGGCGCTGGCGGCGCCGGAGCGGTTCATGGAGATCGCCGACAGGGACGTCCATCGCCGCCAGCGGGAGCGCGAGGCAGCGTCGGGCGGCGGGTGAGACGAGGACCGTCCGCTGCCGCTCGCCCGGTTCCGAGGACCCCCCGCCCGAGCACGGTTCCCGGCGTCCTCTGGTACTCCGGGTCGGGGGTCACCGGACCGAAGTACGGCTTGTTCCGACCTCAACCAGACCGCCACACTCCTGTCAGCAGCGAGCCGAACCGCACCTTTGTCCACAACATGGTGCCCGTACCCGGCTCGACAGGTGCGACTGAACGAGGCAACGAATGGCATCGATGGCCGTCAATGAACTGGGCCCAATGCTCACGGCGACCGAAGTCGCCGAGATGCTTCACCTTCACGTGAACACGGTGAAGCGGCTGGGCGATCGGGGAGAGCTCCCCTTCTACCGCGTGTGCAAGCGGGGCGATCGGCGCTTCCGCCTGGATGACGTCATGGAGTTCCTCGCCCGCAATCGCTGATCGTCGCGCCCCGCGCGCGACCGGGAACGCATCGCGATCGACGCACCGTTGAGCGTCCGCCACTGGCGGGCGCTCGCTGCTGTCCGGCGCGATCGCCCGCCCGCCCCGGCGCGATCGACCGGCCCGCGTCGTCAGTCGCCCGCGCCGCCCCCTGAACGGGGCAGGCCGGCCAGCGCGTCGCCGAAGATCTCCAGCGCCTCGGAGATCTCCCCGCTCGTGACGTCGAGCGGCGCGATCCAACGGACGACCTGGTGGGCCAACCCGCAGGTGAGCAGCAGCAGGCCGTCGTCCGCGCAGCGGGCGATGAGCGAATCCGTCGTGGCGCCGTCGGGCACCTTGGTCGCCCGGTCCTCGACGAACTCCACCCCGACCATCAGTCCCGGGCCCCGGATGTCGCCGATCCGCTCGTCCTCCGCCATGATCCGGCGCAGCCCGAGCGTCAGCTCCTCGCCTCGGGCGGCCGCGTTGGCGACGAGTCCCTGCTCGTGGATGGTCCTGATGACCGCCACACCGGCGGCGCAGGCCACCGGGTTGCCGCCGTACGTCGAGCCGTGGGCGCCGCGGCCCCAGCGCTCCTGGAGCTCGTGGGAGCTGATGATCGCCGAGAGCGGCAGTCCGTTCGCGATCGCCTTGGCCACGCAGACGACGTCGGGGACGATCCCGGCGTGCTCGAATGCCCACATCGTGCCGGTCCGGCCGAAGCCCGTCTGGACCTCGTCCACGATGAGGACGATGCCGTGCTCATCGCAGAACGCGCGCAACCCGCGCAGGAACGCGGCCGGCGCGGGCGTGTAGCCGCCCTCGCCCTGGACCGGCTCCACGAGGACCGCCCCGATCGCCTCTGGGGGCAGGACGCTCGAGGTCAGCTCGTGGAGCTCGTGCAGGCAGCGCTCCGTCGCCAGCGCCTCGTCGCCGCCGAAATCGCGGTACGCGGCGGGGAAGGGGAGCAGGTGGACCCCCGGCAGCAGCGGCTCGTAGCCGCGCCGGTAGTTCATGTTCGAGCTCGTCACCGACGCGGCCCCGAACGTCCGACCGTGGAACGCGCCGCGGAATGCAACGATGCCCGGCCGGCCGGTGGTCCGCCGTGCGAGCTTGAGCGCCGCCTCGATCGCCTCGGACCCCGAATTCATGAAGAAGACCGTGTCGAGGGATTCCGGGAACGTCGCCGCGAGCTCGTTCGCGAGGCGGATCGACGGCTCCGAGTACCCGATCGCGGCGGTCGGCACGATGAGCCGGTCGACCTGCTCGTGGATCGCCGCGGTCACGGCCGGGTGGTGATGGCCGAGCGCCGAGACCGCGATGCCGTTCGCGAAGTCGAGGTACGCCCGCCCAGCCGTGTCGAACAGCCGATGACCTTCCCCGTGGCTCCAGCTGCGCTCGAAATAGCGACCGAGGACGGGGGTCAGGTGGGGGCGGGCGAGCGCCGCCAGGTCGACGGCGTCGGCCGCGACGGGGTCTCGATGGGCGGTCATGCGCTGTCCTCGAATAGGGCCGGGTGTCACGGGGGAGCCCGCCGAGTATAGGAGGACCGTCGCCCCGACGACCCCCTGCGCCGGTGGCGCCGCCGGCGGGCCGCGACCGGAGCCGCCGCCTCGTAGAATGGCCGCACGCCGGCATCCCGGTCACGTGCGCCCCCGCACAGCACCGGTTGCCCCTCCCCAGCATCCGGAGCGACCCGTGATCGACTTCACGCTCACGGACGAGAACCGCCTCGTCCAGCAGAGCGCTCGCGCGTTCGTCGAGGCGGAGATCCTGCCCCACATCCGCGAGTGGGATTCGCGCGCCGAGGTCCACCGCGAGGTTTTCGCGAAGATGGGCGAGCTCGGCTTCCTGGGTGCACCGATCCCCGAGGCGTACGGCGGATCCGGGATGGATTACATCAGCTTCGCGATCCTGTGCGAGGAGCTCGAACGGGCCGACACGGCCTTCCGGGTCGTCCAGAGCGTTCACGTCGGCCTCAACTCGCTCGCGCTCCTCCAGTGGGGCACCGAGGAGCAGCGCCAGCGCTACCTCGTCCCCCAGGCCCGCGGCGAGAAGCTCGCCACGTTCGCGCTGACCGAGCCCGGCGTGGGCACCGATGCCGGCGCCCTCCAGACGACGGCCCGCCGCACGGGCGAGCGGTACCTCCTCAACGGCCAGAAGATCTGGATCAGCCTGGCCGACATCGCGGACCACTTCCTCGTGTTCGCGACGGTGGACCGGACGAAGAAGCATCGCGGGGTCACCGCGTTCATCGTGGAGCGTGGCTTCAAGGGCCTCTCGACAGGCTCTCTGCACGGCAAGCTCGGGATCCGCGCGGGCAACACCGGGATCGTGAACTTCGACGACTGCGAGGTGCCGGTCGAGAACCGGGTCGGCGAGGAGGGCGAGGGCTTCCTCGTCGCGATGAGCGCCATCGACCAGGGCCGCTACACGGTCGCGGCCGGTGCGGTCGGCCTCGCCCAGGCCTGCCTCGACGCGAGCGTCCGCTACGCCCACGAGCGCCAGACCTTCGGCGAGGAGATCGGCCGCCATCAACTCGTCAAGCAGATGGTGGCCAACATGGCCAAGGGGACCGAGATCGGGCGCCTGCTCGTCTGGCGGGCCGGCTGGCTCAAGAACCACGGCGTGCGCAACACCCGCGAGACGAGCCTCGCCAAGTGGCACGCCACCGAGCACTCGGTCCAGGCCGCCCTCGACGCGATCCAGATCCACGGGGCGAACGGCTACAGCGACGAGTTCCCCGTCGAGCGCTACCTGCGCAACTCGAAGGCCGCCGTCATCTACGAGGGCACGAGCCAGTTGCACACGCTCATCCAGGCCGACTACGCGCTGGGCTATCGCGAGGATCGCCCCATCCGGTGTGAGCCCTGGCCCGCCCAGGGCTTCGAGCGGACGCCCGCAGGGCCGGCCGACCGGGCGTGACCGAGCCAGTCCCGGCCCAGGAGGCCGAGCCCGCCGAACCCGCCGAACCCGGCGCAGCGGCTCGTCCGGGGCCCGCTGCGCCGTCTGCCGACGCCCTCGCCGGCTGGTCGGCGGCCGAGCTCGCGACCCTCGCGTCCATCGCCGAGACGTTCGTCCGCGGCGGCGCCGTCCGTCGCGCGCGCCTGGCCGCCCTGGCGATCACGTCGCTCGATCCGGCACAGGTCCGCCAGCTGCGGCTCGTCCTCCGCCTCGTCGAGTCGCGCCTCGTCAATCTCGGCCTCTTCGGCCGGCCGACGGCCTTCCGGGACCTCCAGCCGGACGCCCGCGCGCGGTACCTGCTCGGCTGGGGGACGTCGCCACTCGCCCTCCGCCGGTCGGGCTACCAGGCGTTCAAGAAGCTCCTCTGCTTCCTCGCCTACGCCGACCCGGGCGAGACCGGCGCCAACCCGCTCTGGACGACGATCGGCTACCGCTCGCCGATCGAGCCGCTCACCGAGGAGCCGACCCCGATCGTGCCCCTGGCCGTGCCGGCCTCCGCGGCGGCCGTGACCCTGGAGGCGGACGTGGTCGTCGTGGGTTCGGGCGCCGGCGGCGGGGTCGTCGCCGCGGAGGCGGCCCGGGCCGGCCGGTCGGTCGTCGTCGTGGAAGCGGGGCCGTTCATCCCCGAGTCGGAGATGCCGACCGACGAGCTGACGGCCTACGACCGGATGTACCTCGACCACGGCATGACCGCCACGTGGGACGGGTCGGTCTCGATCCTCGCGGGTGCGG
>DASVIK010000076.1:0-1736 GCA_036382135.1 Candidatus Limnocylindrales bacterium
TCGACGAGCTCCTCCCGTTGTGCGTCGAGCGCGGCATCGCGATCGTCCTGGGCGGCGTGATGAACAGCGGCATCCTCGCGCAGCCAGGGGCCGGCGGCCATTTCGACTACCGGCCGGCCGATGCGGCCCGTGTCGAGCGAGCCCGCCGCCTCGAGGCGGTCTGCGCCCGCCACGGCGTGTCGCTCAAGGCCGCGGCGATCCAGTTCCCGCTCGCCCATCCTGCGGTCGCGTCGCTCGTGGCCGGCGTGCGCCGGGTCGCCCACCTGGACGACTATCCGGCGATGATGCGCCAGGCGATCGACCCGGACCTCTGGACGGAGCTCCGCTCCGACGGGCTCATCGCGCCGGACGCCCCGACGCCGACCTGAGATCGAGGGGCCCGACGCGATGTCCCCGACCGTCGACGCGCATCACCACTTCTGGGACCCAACGCGCGCGACCTACCCCTTCCTGACCGACGACCTGGCGGCGATCCGCCGGCCGTTCGGTCCGGAGGACCTGCGCCCGCTCGTCGAGGCGAACGGCATCGCCCGGACGATCCTCGTCCAGACCCGGAGCGACCTCGGTGAGACCCGGGAGTTCCTGGCCACCGCCGCCGAAACGGCCTTCATCGGCGGGGTCGTCGGCTGGGTCGACCTGGCGGCGGCCGACGTCGCGGATTCGATCGAGGCGCTCCGGGCCGGGCCCGGCGGCGGCAAGCTCGTGGGGATCCGCCACCAGGTCCACGACGAGCCCGATCCGGAGTGGCTCGCCCGACCCGGGATCAGGCGGGGCATCGAGGCGGTCGGCGCCGCCGGCCTCGTCTACGACCTCCTCGTCCGCCCGCGCGAGATGCCCGTCGCCCTCGCCACGGTCCGTGCCTTGCCCGGGGTGCGCTTCGTCATCGACCACCTGGCCAAGCCGCCCATCGCGTCGGGCGCCGTCGCGCCGTGGGCCGAGCTCCTCCGGCCGTTCGGGGCCGAGCCCAACGTCTGGGGCAAGGTCTCCGGACTGGTCACCGAGGCGGACTGGGCGGCCGGCACGCCGGCAGACCTCGTGCCGTACGTGGCGCGGGCGGTCGACACCTTCGGACCGGATCGCCTGATGTTCGGCTCGGACTGGCCGGTCTGCCTGCTCGCGGCCTCCTACGAGCAGGTCATCGCGGCGACACGCTTCGCGCTCGGCGGTCTCGACGATGGCGCGCTTCAGCGCGTCTTCGGGGCGACGGCGGCCGCGGTCTACGGGCTCACCTTGGACGACTGACCCGACCGGATCGGCGGATCAGGCCGGCTGGACCCCTCGACGGAGCGGATCGGACAGCGCCGCCGCGAGCCAGCGCAGGTCGTCGATCAGGAGCGGCACGCGCTCGTCGCTCGCGCGCGCCCGGAGCAGCGTGATGCTGGCCGCGTACGGTCCGTCCGGTCGCCTGGCCGGCACGACGATGCCGTAGCACATGACGCCCTCGACGGTCTCCTCGTCGTCGATCGCATAGCCTCGCGCCCGGACCCCCAGGAGGTCCGCGCGCAGGGCCTCGAGGGACCCGTGGGAATGTGGCGTCTGGGCCGGGAAGCTCGTGATCTGGGCCAGTCGTCGTTCGAGCTCGGCGTCGTCGAGCGATGCGAGCGCGGCCTTGCCCGTCGCCGTGGAGATGGCCGGCAGGCGCCGGCCGATGCCGGAGGTCAGGCGCACCTGCTGGCGGCCGTCGTGGCGCGCCAGGTAGGTCATCTCGATGCCGTCGAGGACGGCGAGCTGGACCG
>DASVIK010000077.1:0-3507 GCA_036382135.1 Candidatus Limnocylindrales bacterium
CCCAAGGCGACCGAAGAGGACGACGTCGAGGGACATCGCCACATCCTCCCGCGCGAGGGCGTGGTGCGACCCAAGGCCATCGAGCCCGAGGGTCACATCGCCCGCAAGGCGACCGAGGACGACGACGTCGAGGGACACTCGATGCTCCTGAACCCGCTCGTCGCACGCGAGCTGGCGCAGGCCCGCGAGCGGGACGTGCAGAACAGCGTCAAGCGCCACGGGTTCGAGAACGACGCCCGAGCCGCCAAGAAGGATCGCCGCTGAACGATCGGCGGCCCCGGCCCGCACGGTGCGGGTCCAACCGACAGACAAGCGGTGCCAGTCCGGCACCGCTTGTTTCGTTCGCGGCGGCAGAACCCGGGGGCTGGCATCCGCCGACGATCGACACGGAGGCAGGCGATGGCTGGATCTGAACCGGCCCGGCGGGCCAGCGGCGTGAGCCTGGGGCGGCCCGGCTGGACGATGCTCGCCTCGGGCGCTCTCACGAGCGACGCCTTCGAGTTGTTCGAGGAAGTGCGCGCGACCAGGGGCGGCCCACCGCCGCACGTTCACCGCGAGCGCGACGAGGCGTTCTATGTGCTCGAGGGCCGCTACGTCTTCGTCCGCGAGCGCGAGGAGATCGAGATCCTCCCCGGCGAGTTCATCTTCGTCCCGCGCGGCACGCGCCATGGTTATCGCACCCTGGAGGCGCCCGCCCGGACGCTGATCATCATCGCGCCGGCCGGACTCGAGGCCTTCTTCCGCGAGATGGGCGTGCGTCTCGCGGCGGGCGCCACGCCGCTCGAGGCCATGACGGCGCTGTCGGCCACCCACGACGCGCATCCGGTCGACTGACGCGGGTTGTCCGGCCCGTCCCTGCCGCGTAGCATGTCGGCGCGGCCCTCGCCCGAGGGCGGCCCATGGACCGGAGGCGCAGCCGGGGTGACGAGCACCACCGAGAGCCCGTTCGCGATCGACGCCCTGCGCCGGTGCGCCCTCTTCGCGAAGGTCACGGACAAGGCGCTCGCGACCTGTGCCCGGAGCCTGCGCGTGCGGCGCTTCCGTCGCGGCGAGACGATCTTCCACCAGGGCGACCCGGGCGATTCGCTGTTCATCATCGAATCCGGGTCGGTCAAGATCGTCCTGCCCTCGCCCGAGGGTGAGGAAGGCGCCATCATCGCGACCCTGTCGCGCGGCGACTTCTTCGGGGAGCTCGCGCTCCTCGACGGCGCCCCGCACTCGGCGACGGCGGTGGCGATCGAGCCGGCCGAGATGCTGGTCATGCGTCGCGAGCCTTTCGAGGGTCTCATCGACACGGACCGCGGGCTGCGCATGGCCCTCTTCGCCGGCCTCACCGCCGAGTTGCGCCGGCTGACCGGTCACGTGGAGGAACTGCACTTCCTGGACCTGCCTGGGCGCCTCGCGTCGCGCCTCCTGCGCCTGGCCGGCGACGCCGCGCCCGGCGCGAACGGCGAGGTCGTTCTGGACTGGCCGTACACGCAGTCGGAACTTGCCTCGATGATCGGTGGGACCCGCCAGACCGTGAACCGGCTCCTCGCGGACATGGTCACCGAGGGGCTTCTCCGGGTCGAGAAGGACACGATCGTCATCCCCAGCCTCGAGCGGCTCGCCCACGCCGCCGAGCGGTGAGCGGCCGCGCGACCGACCCGCACGCGACCGCGGACCGACGCCGATGACGGACGAGCGCCTCGGCCGCGATGCCCTCGCCGCCCTGCGGGCCATCGCTCTTCGGGCGGAGGCCGCGCGGCGCCTCGATCTCGGCTCGGCCGAGGCCGTCCTGCGCTCGGTCGTCGACGCGACGGTCGCGCTCTTCCAGGCCGAGGCCGCGTCGATCGCGCTGTACGACCCGGCGACCGACCGGCTCGTCTTCCGGGTGGCGGCCGGTGAGCAGGGCCAGGCGGTCGTCGGCCTCACGGTGCCACCGTCACAGGGGCTGGTCGGCTATGTCTACACGACCGGGCAGGCGCTCGCGCTGTCCGACGTGGAGCGCGACGCGCGGTTCGGGCGGGCGTTCGCGGGCCAGACCGGGTACGTGCCGCGAAGCATCGTCGCGGTGCCCCTGGTGGACGAGCACGGCACGATCGGGGTCCTCGAGGTGCTCGACAAGCGCAACGAGGCGGCGTTCAACCTGCGCGACATCGAGCTCGCGTCCGTGTTCGCCCGGCAGGCCGCCGTCGCGATCAGCGCGAGCCGGGTCGAGCGTGACGTGGCCTCGCTCCTCGCCACGGTCATCACGGCGCTCGCGGGCCCGCCGCCTGACGGAACGACCGATGCGGAGCCGGCCGCGGATCGGGCGGCCGGCGTCGACGCGATCGTGGCCGCCGCGACCGCCGGCCTCGAAGGTGAGGACGGCTCCCTGTGGGCGCTGGTCGAGCAGGTCGCTCGCGTCCGGCGGGCGGATCCGTCGCAGCTCGAGCTCGTCGCCGACCTCCTGTCCGTGCTCGCCGACCACGCCGACCGGGCGAGCCGCGGCCGCGGCCGCCGCCGCTGAGCCGTGACCGACGACGTCCTCCCGGCCTGGAGCGAGCCGTTCACCGCGGACCATCGCGCCGACCTGCTGCGCTCGGCGCCGCTCGGCTTGGCGGTGGTCGATCGAGATTGGGCGTTCGGCGTTTCGGACGGCTCCGGCGTGACCGTGGCGATCATCGATTCGGGCGTCGAGCGCGACCATCCCGCCGTCGGCGGTCGCCTCGTCCGGAGCGTGCGGGTCGATCTCGGTGGCGAAGAGCCGGTCGTCGTGGACGATCCCGAGGCGTCGGACCTCGTCGGTCACGGGACGGCCTGTGCCGGGATCATCCACGGCCTGGCGCCGGCCGCCGACCTCGTGTCGATCCGGGTGCTCGGGCCCGACAACAAGGGCAAGGGCGCGGCGTTCGCGGCCGGCCTCGAGTGGGCCATCGCCCAGGGCGCGGAGGTCGTCAACCTGAGCCTGAGCTCGAAGAGCGAGGCGCTGTACGCCGCGTTCCATGAGCTGGCCGACGCTGCCTACTTCGCCAACGTGCTCCTCGTCAGCGCGGCGAACAACGTGCCCGGGCCGTCATACCCGTCACTCTTCGCGGCGGTCGTGTCGGTCGCCGCCCACGACGTCCCCGACGCGTGGACCTGGTTCTACAACCCGGCGCCGCCGGTCGAGTTCGGGGCGTACGGCCTCGACGTCGACGTCGCGTGGCGCGACGGCGGCAGGATCCTGGCCACCGGCAACAGCTTCGCGGCGCCGCACGTCGCGGGGCTCGCGGCGCTCATCCGGGCCAAGCACCCGGGCATCGCGCCCTTCGAGGTCAAGGCGGTCCTGGCCGCCACGGCGACGCCGATCCGCTGAGCGTCCGACGGCTACTCGCCGCTGGAGGACGGGCTGCGGACTTGGAACGAGTGTCCCTCGACGTCGTCGTCCTCGGTCGCCTTGCGGGCGATGTGACCCTCGGGCTCGATGGCCTTGGGTCGCACCACGCCCTCGCGCGGGAGGATGTGGCGATGTCCCTCGACGTCGTCCTCTTCGGTCGCCTTGGG
>DASVIK010000078.1:0-2598 GCA_036382135.1 Candidatus Limnocylindrales bacterium
TAAAGCGAGCGTGGCGGGACCCGTGCCACCGTCGATCCGGTCCTCTCGGGCGAGTGCGCTAGCATCGGGCTCGTGTTCGCCACGCTCGGTGGGTCGATCCCGCCTCCGCCTCGCCCGATCGACGCGTCGTCGACCGCGGCCGACGCCACCGACGAGCTGGTCCGCCGCGCCATCGCGGAGCAGGAGGGCGCAGGGCTCGAGCCGATCACCGACGGCGGGCTCCGCCACGCCGACCCGATCGCCACGATCGCCGACGGCCTCGCCGGCATCGAAGCGCGGGCGGGCGCGCCGGCCCTCGTACGCCGCTCGCCGGAATGGCACGCGCCCCTCTTCGTCGATGGATGGCGGTTCGCCGCGTCGTGCACGGACCGGGCCGTCAAGCAGGCCCTGCCCGGGCCGTACACGCTCGGCCGGCGGTTGGCACCAGGGCGCCTAGGCCGCTCGACCGTGACCCTCGCGCTCGCCGAGGCGCTCAATGCCGAGCTCAAGGCCCTGGCCTCCGCCGGCTGCCCGCTCATCGAAGTCGCCGAGGATGCCGCCGTCGCGATCGGTGACGACCCGGCCGAGCGGCGGCTGTTCCGCGACGCCCAGCTCCGGCTGACGGCCGGCCTCGAGGGGGTCCACCTGAGCCTCGCCATCCGGGGCGGCACGGCGGATGGAGCCGGCCGCGAGACGATCCTCGGGGCGCCATATGCGAGCTACCTGTTCGACCTGTGCGCGGGGCCCGACAACTGGCGGGTCATCGTGGACGTGCCGGGCGACCGCGGGGTCGTGGTCGGGGCGGAGGACGCGGCTGCAGCGAAGGCCGAGACACTCGAGCTGCTCGCGTTCGCGATCGGCTATGCGGCATCGACCGGTGGGCGGGGCCACGCCCGGGTCGGGCTCGCGACATCCGGCGACATGGCCGGCCTGCCCTGGTCGAACGCGCTGGCCAAGATGGCGAACGTCGGCCGTGCCGCGGCGCTCTACGCGGGACCGCCGGGCAGCCTCGCCGAGGGGATGGACCCGCGGGCCGTGGACATCCGGAGTGCCGCCCTCGGCCGAGGTGCGCGGGACCCTCGGGACCGCGCCCGACGACCGTGACGGTCAAGCCGCAGCGCGGGCGGGCGTGACGCTCCCGCCGGCGCGAGCCTCGGGGGCCTGGCGTCGCTACCTCCGGGTCCAGTACCGCCTCATCCGGCTGCTCGATCCGCTCGTGGCCCCGTGGTGGCGGGGCTACGGCCTGGGCAATGTCGTCGAGCTCTGCGTCGTGGGCAGGCTGACCGGCCGGCCGCGCCGGACCCTGCTCGGCCTGCTCCGGTCCGACGGTCGCTGGTTCCTGGGCCATCCGAACGGCGACGTCGCCTGGACGCGCAACCTCGAGGCGGCCGGCACGGCCGAGCTGTCGCTGTCGTGGCCGGCGACGATCCCGATCCGCGCGACCCGCCTCGCCGACGGCGAGCTCCGCGATCGGGCCATCCTCGCGACGTCCCAACACGTGTTCCCGGGCAACATCGTGTATCGCCTCGCGCGCCGCCACATCCGGGCGGTCGGCACGTACTTCCTCATCGAGATCGTCGTGCCCGACGACGGACCGCCGCCGGACCCCTAGACGGCACCGACGCGGCGCCTCGGCGCCCTGGTAGATGGCCAGATGCGCGCCTTGGGAGCACCGGGCCGACCCCGCCCCGATTCGGTACCGGCTGGCCGGCCATCGACGGGGCGATCTGTGCTCACGGCTGCCACTCGACCTCCGTTCCGACTTCCGAGACGCGCCGCGGATGTGGCCCGGAGTCTTCTTGGCGAGAATCTTGCCGGAATCGGGCGGCAGACGCGACCGGAGACCCGAAGCCGCCGCCCACGGGACTCCGGCTTGCATCCGGGACCCGTGAGGACGAAACTGCACAACCTCACCGCTGCGCCGGCCGCCCATCTCGCGGTCCGACACGACGAGGAGCAGTTCCACCGACTCAGCGCATCCCCTGACGGAAGGAGGCTCGGCTGGTGACCCGGATCACATTGACCGTGAACGGACAGCGCAGAGAGGTGGAGGTCGAGCCCCGGCGGCTGCTCGCGCAGGTGTTGCGCGAGGACCTGAACCTGACCGGGACGCACATCGGGTGCGACACGAGCCAGTGCGGCGCCTGCACCGTCCACATCGACGGCCAGGCGATCAAGAGCTGCACGATGCTCGCCGTCCAGGCGGACGGCGCGAACGTCCGGACCATCGAGGGGATGGCGGCTGCCGACGGGACCCTCCACCCGCTCCAGGCGGCCTTCCACGAGGAGCACGGGCTCCAGTGCGGGTTCTGCACGCCCGGAATGATCATGACCGCAGCCGACCTGCTCGCCCGCAACCCCGCCCCGTCGGACACCGAGATCCGGCACGGGATCGAAGGGAACATCTGCCGCTGCACCGGCTACCACAACATCGTGGGTGCGATCCGCGCGGCGGCCGTCACGATGCGCACCGGTGCCGCGGAGCCGACCGGCTCCAAGGTCTGAGCGTCCACAGGAGGAACCGATGGCCGTCGACGTCCTGGGCGCTTCCGTCAAGCGCCGCGAAGACCAGCGCTTCATCACCGGCCAGGGCCGGTATCTCGATGACCTGAAGCTGCC
>DASVIK010000079.1:0-4513 GCA_036382135.1 Candidatus Limnocylindrales bacterium
CGCCGCCTCGGCGAGCCGCTCGAAGAAGGAGCCGATACCGCTGGCGATGCCGCTGCCCCCCGGTCCCGCCGTGCGCGGGACGGAACGGTCGGCGAGCAGGAGTCCGCCGAGCAGCACGATCAGGGCGACGACGAGGGTTCCGACGAAGAGGCCGGCCTGCGTGCCGATGCGCGTCCAGAAGACGTTCTCAAAGCCGACGCCCCGGAACCAGATGGCGTCGGTGACGAACGTGACGATGGTGCCGCCGAGCAGGAGGACCACGGCGATGATCGCGATGGCGATGACGAGGGTGATCCGTCGTCCCCGGCCCGGTCGATCGTCGCCGGCCCCGTCCTCGGGCCCACCGACCGGCCGACGTGGGCCACGACCGCCCGGGCCCGACCGGCGCCGACCCATGCGTCCAGGCCCGGGGCGCCGCTGGCCGATCGGCGTGGGTTCGGGTCCCGGGGGCGGGCCGTCGGGCTCGTCCGACGCGTCGGAGTCGTCGTCCGTGGCCGGCTCGGCGTCCGCGCCGGCCGCGTCCTCGTCCGGTGGCGCATCCTCGTCGGGGGGCGTCTCCTCCGGATCGGGTTCGTCGCCGGATCCGGGCGAACGTCCAGTCACGGCTTCCTGCCGTCGGCGCAGCTCGTCCATGAATTCGTCGAACAGGTCTCGCATCTCGGTGCGCGGAGTCTAGCGCCGCACTCCCCGACGCGCCGCGAATGCGCGCGCGCCCATGAACATCAGGGCCGAGCCAGGGCCTCCACCGACCGGCGGAAGCCGGCGAGGACGGCGTCGGCGAGCGCGCTGGCGCCCGTCGCGGCCGCCCGGAGTGGCTCGAAGCGGATCCCGACGAGCACGACGAGTGGCGCGTCCCACGGTCGTGCCGGATCCGGCGGCGGGGCGACCGGGGCCACCTTGAGCTGAAGGCGGCCGTCTTCCTCGAGGATCATCCCGGACAGAGACCCGGCGAGGCTTGGCCCGAGGCGTGCCGCGGGCGGCCCGGGCGGCGGCCCGGCGAGTGGGCCGGCGTCGCGGAACGTCACAAGGCCGTCATCGTCGGCGACCCAGAGCAGCGCGACCCACCAGCCGCCGTCGGGCTCGGACGGTCGGCCCATGCCGGCCCGGAACGACCGTTCGTGGACGCGGAGTTCGTGCTCGCGGATGTAGGACGGACCGGGCGGTGCGGATCGAGATGGCACGGCCGCAGTCTAGCGGGGCGAGGATCGGAGTCCGGGCGACGGGCCCGCGGAACGGGCCGCCCGGAGTCCGGGCGCCGGTCAGGCCTGGGGCGTGGACTCCGGACCGGGCGGCGGTGCCGTCGGCGGTGTCGCCTCGGGACCCGGCGGGGGCGTGGCACCGGCGGTCGGCTGGTCGGTCGCGTCGCCGAACAGGCCGGCCGGGATGGCGGCTCCGCCCTCTTCGGCGGCCTCGGCGGCGAGGCTCGCGCCCTCCGCCTCGAGGCGCTGTCGCTCGGCCTCGAGCTCGAGGCGCATCATCTCGATCCGGACGTTCGTGTCGGGCGGGGCGAGCGAGGCCATCTCGGCCTCGCTGGGCGCATCCACCGTATCGCCGGTCTCACCCGACAGGAACCCGAGCAGCCCGCCGCGCGACTTGGACGGCGCCGCCCGGGCGCGGGCGACCGCGTCGGAGTCGATCGCGGTGAGGCCGGGGACGCCGTCGGACGTCGCCACGAGCGCGGCTCCGCAGGAGGGGCAGGTCTCGGCTCCCGCCGGCACCGTGGCAGAACACCATGGGCAGCGACTGGTCGCCGGGGTGGACTCGTCAGGCATGGCCGACATCGTAGCGCGTCCCAGTACCGTGTCGCACCACCCGGAGGTCCCGGTCCGGTGTCGGGCCGCACCGACGCGCGGCTACTCCCATTCGATCGTGGCCGGCGGTTTCGAGCTGATGTCGTAGACCACCCGGTTCACCCCGGGCACCTCGTTGACGATGCGTGACGAGATCTTGCCGAGCACGTCGTAGGGGAGCTTCGCCCAGTCCGCGGTCATCCCGTCCTCCGACGTGACGGCGCGGATCGCGACGACGTTCGCGTACGTCCGCCCGTCGCCCATGACCCCCACGGACCGCACCGGCGTGAGGATCGCGAACGATTGCCACACGCTCCGGTACAGGCCGGCGGCCTTGATCTCGTCGATGACGATCC
Source organism: Candidatus Limnocylindrales bacterium (assembly GCA_036382135.1). Classification (GTDB taxonomy): domain Bacteria; phylum Chloroflexota; class Limnocylindria; order Limnocylindrales; family CSP1-4; genus C-114. The sequence continues at coordinate 2,147 of DASVIK010000079.1, forward strand.
AGTCCGCGTCGCGGAGCGTGTCGAGACGCTCGGCCGTCACCTCGCCGAGGATCCGGATCGCGAGCCCGGGACCCGGGAACGGCTGGCGGTGGACCATCGCGTCGGGCAGGCCCAGCTCCACCCCGACCGCCCGGACCTCGTCCTTGAACAAGTACCGCAGCGGCTCGATGAGCTGGAAGCGCAGGTCGGCCGGCAGGCCGCCGACGTTGTGGTGGGTCTTGATCTTCTGGGCCGCCTTCGTCTCGGGCGTCGCGGACTCGATGACGTCCGGGTAGAGCGTGCCCTGGGTGAGGAAGTCGATCCGGCCGAGCTTCGTCGCCTCCTCCTCGAAGACCCGGATGAACTCGTCGCCGATGATCCGGCGCTTCTGTTCCGGGTCCACCACGCCGGCCAGGCGGGCCAGAAAGCGCTCCCGCGCGTCGACCATGACCAGGCGCATCCCGAGGTGCCGCTCGAAGGTGGCGCGCAGCAGCTCCGACTCCTTCTTGCGCATGAGCCCGTGATCGACATAGATGCACGTCAGGCGATCCCCCACCGCCCGGTGGACGAGCGCTGCGGCCACGGCCGAGTCGACGCCGCCCGAGAGGGCACAGATGACCCAGCCGTCCGAGCCCGTCGCCGCGGCGTGGGCGTCGACCCGGGCCCGGATGCCGGCCACGGTCGCCTCGACGAAGTTGGCCGCGGTCCACGTCGGACGGGCGCCGGCGATCCCGATCACGAAGTTGCGCAGGACGTCCCGGCCGTGCGGGGTATGGACGACCTCGGGATGGAACTGGATCGCGTACAGCCCGCGAGCGGTGTCCACGAACCCGGCGAGCGGGCTCGAGTCTGTCTGCGCGGTCGTCCGGAACCCTTCCGGGAGGCGGGTGATCGAATCGCCATGGCTCATCCAGACCGGCTGGTCCCGATCGAGACCCGCGAACAGGCCGTCGCCGGCCGTGATCGTGACGGTCGCCGGCCCGTACTCCCGCCGGCCGGTCGCGGCGACGTCACCACCGAGCTCGTGGGCCATGAGCTGGGCCCCGTAGCAGATCCCCAGCACGGGGATCCGGCTCCGCCACAGGGCGGGATCAGGGCGCGGCGCGTCGGCGTCGTACACCGAATTCGGCGAGCCCGACAGGATGATCGCCTTGGGCCGGCGCTTCTCGATCTCCGCCCACGGCGTGTCGTGGGGCAGGAGCTCGCTGTAGACATTGAGCTCCCGGACCCGGCGCGCGATCAGCTGGGCGAACTGGCTGCCGAAGTCCAGGACGATGACCCGGTCGGGCTCGATCGTCTCGGCCGGTGGCGGGCCGTCGTCCGGCGTCCGCTCGGGCGACGGGGCGTTGAGGGCGGTCTCGAGGTAGGCCTCGACCTCGGCGTCATCCGGGGCGAGGACCCGGTGCCCGGCGTTCGCCGGCTCGCCGTGGACGGTCTTGCCGCGGTCGCGACCCGCGGTGCCTGGCTGGGTCGCCTCCGGCCGGTCCCCGGCCTCGGTTATCTCGTCGCCCGCGTCTGCCAACCGCCGCCCTCCGCTGGTCCGCGGCGTCCGCTCGTGGGCGACCGCCCGGTGCGAGTAGTCTACCGGGCGGAGGCGTCCCGGACGCAGCAGGCGAGGTTCTCGCGATGGCGAAGGACAAGGTCGACAAGGTCGACACGGCCGACACGGCGGCCGAAGCGGTGGAGCTCGCCCACGTGTGGGCCGACCCGCCGACCGAGGAGGTGGGCGCCACCGCGCGGACCATCCCGAACAAGGTCTACCTGGCCGAGCTCGCCCGGCTCCAGGTCGAGCTCGTCAAGCTCCAGGAATGGGTCCGCCACACCGGGCTCCGGATCGTGGTCCTGTTCGAGGGCCGCGACGCGGCCGGCAAGGGCGGGACCATCAAGACCATCACGCTGAGCCTGAACCCGCGATTCGCGCGTGTCGTCGCGCTCGGCACGCCGACCGAGCGCGAGCAGTCGCAGTGGTACTTCCAACGCTACGTCGCCCACCTCCCGGCCGCGGGCGAGATGGTCTTCCTCGACCGCAGCTGGTACAACCGCGCCGGCGTCGAGCGGGTCATGGGCTTCTGCACGGACGAGGAGTACCGCGAGTTCCTGCGCTCGTGCCCGGAGTTCGAGCGGATGCTCGTCCGCTCGGGGATCGTCCTCATCAAGTACTGGTTCTCGGTGAGCGACCAGGAGCAGGAACGCCGCTTCCAGGGCCGCCTCGACGACCCCACGAAGCGCTGGAAGCTGAGCCCGATGGACCTCGAATCGCGTGCCCGCTGGGTCGAGTACTCGCGGGCCAAGGACGAGATGTTCCAGTCGACCGACATCAAGCAGGCGCCGTGGTTCGTGGTCAACGCCGACAACAAGAAGCGCGCCCGGCTCAACGTGATCAGCCAC
>DASVIK010000080.1:0-1899 GCA_036382135.1 Candidatus Limnocylindrales bacterium
CGCGGTCATCGTCAGCGGCGGCGTTTCGGTCGGCCCGTACGACGTCGTCCGGGCGGCGTTCCGGGAACTCGGCCGGGTGGACCTGTGGCGCGTCGCCGTCCAGCCGGGCAAGCCGTTCGCGTTCGGGACCGCCGATCGGCCGGACGGCAGCCGGGTGCCCCTCTTCGGGCTGCCGGGGAACCCCGTCTCGACCGCGGTGACCTTCGAGCTGTTCGTGCGGCCGGCCCTGCGCCACCTGTCGGGCGAGCCGGCGCCGCGGCGCGACGCCGACCGGGCGATCCTGGCCGACCGCGTCTCGACGAGCCCCGGCCGGCGAGCGTTCCTGCGCGTCGTCGCCGAACGGAGCGCCGACGGCACGGTCGTCCGCGATGCCCGGGGCCGGGCGCAGGTCCGCCTGGCGGGCGGGCAGGGGAGCCACGTCCTGAGTGCGCTCGGCGTCGCCGACGCGCTCGCGATCGTCCCCGAGGCGACCGAAGTAGCCGAGGCGGGGTCGGAGGTGGCACTCTGGTGGCTGGATCGCGGTTGACGCGGCCCGACGAGGAGGCTCATTTGGATCAGCAGCCCAGGACCCGGCCCGAACGGCGGCGCCTCACCCATGTCGACCGCGCCGGCCGCCCCCGGATGGTCGACGTCAGCGCGAAGCCACCCACGGCGCGGCGAGCCGTCGCGGAAGCGATCGTCGGCCTGAGCCAGGAGACGCTCAGCCTGGTCATCGACGGTGGCGGCCCAAAGGGCGACGTGCTCGCCGTGGCCGAGCTCGCGGGGGTCATGGGCGGGAAGAAGACGAGCGAGCTCATCCCGCTCTGCCACCCGCTCGCGCTCACGGATCTCGTGGTCCAGATCACGCCGGACCGGGCGGCGAGCGCCCTGCGCATCCGCGCCGAGGCGGCGACCGTGGGCCCGACCGGTGTCGAGATGGAGGCCCTCACTGCCGCTTCGATCGCAGCGCTCACCGTGTACGACATGGTCAAGGGCGTGGAACGTGGCGTCGAGATCCGCTCCATCGGGCTCGTGAGCAAGACCGGCGGCAAGAGCGGGGAGTGGCATCGACCCGAGCGCGCGGTCGTCGCGCCGGGTGAAGGTCGCGGGCCGGCCACGCACCGACGTCCCGGCGACCGCGCGGCGGGCCGGATCGTGCGGCGCCCGGGCCCGGGCTGAACGGGATGAGCGACGACGAGCGCCAGGCGGACGAGGCGACCGGGCGATCCCTGGTTCGCCGGGCGGCGTTCGTGCTCACCACGAGCGACCGATCGGCGGCCGGGACGCGGGCGGATACCTCCGGGGCGGCTGTCGCGGCGCGGCTGACGGCGCTCGGATTCACCGTGGACGGGGCGATCGTGCCGGACGAGCAGCCCGGCATCGAGGCGGCCCTCCGGGCGGCCGTGGTCACGCATGCCCTCGTCGTCACGACGGGCGGGACCGGGCTGACGCCGCGCGACGTCACGCCGCAGGCCACGCTGGCGGTCATCGACTTCGAGGTGCCCGGCCTCGCGGAGGCGATGCGCGCCGAAGGCCGACGCTTCACGCCGATGGCCGCCCTGAGCCGGGCGGTGGTCGGGGTGGCCGGCCGGACGCTCGTCGTCAACCTTCCCGGGAGCCCACGGGGCGCGACCGAATCGCTCGATGCGATCGTGCCGGTGCTGGATCACGCCCTCGATACGCTCGCCGGACCGTACGATCACGCGACACGATCCGGCGGGCCCGACGGCCCAGAGACGACGACCTGACGGCGACCTGGCACAGCCCTGATCCGGATCCGACGACGAGCTGAGGAGCGGACGAAGCCCGATGTTCCCGACCTTCGCCCACGTCACGGCCTACCCCCTGGTCTTCCCGCTGTTCTATGGCTCGGCGGTCGTCTTCGCCCTGGTCATGGCCCGGCACCTCCGGATCTTCGCC
>DASVIK010000081.1:0-1606 GCA_036382135.1 Candidatus Limnocylindrales bacterium
CGTGCCCGCGAAGCTCGACCCGAAGGTGCTCGAGGAGCCCACCGCGGAGGAGCTCGAGGCGCTCTCGGCCGACATGATCGGGATCGACGACCCGGTCCGCATGTACCTCAAGGAGATCGGGAAGGTGGCCCTCCTGACCGCTGAGGAGGAGATCGTCCTGGCCAAGGCGATCGAGCTCGGCGAATGGATGGTCGAGGCCCCCGCGAAGGCAATCGTCAGCCTCCACGAGTGGACGCTCCACGACACCGAGCGCAAGACGCGCACCGCGAAGCCGCAGCACCGCCTTCCGCTCGGCGACGAGGCGCACCTGATGGTGTGCGTGGCGCTCGCCGACGAGGGTGCCGCGGACCTCCTGGTGCCGCACCCGGACTTCCACCTGGTCAAGGCCGGCCGCGACGTTCAGTCCGAGGGCACGAAGGAGCGCCTCAAGGAGGCGCGCCGTCACCTGGGCGAGTACGCGGAGAAGCTGGACGCGGATTCGTTCGTCACGCTCCTCGACTGGGCCTACCTCGCGGTCCACAACGGGGACCTCGACTCGCGCGACAACGTGGGCCTGCGAGCGATCTATGACTGGACCCGCGACGAGGTCGCCTTCCCGGCGCTCGAGCGCTGGGTCATGGGCGGCCACGACGCCGACTTGCTCAAGCGGATGGGCTACGACCCGGAGGTCCCGCTCAACACGAAGCTCGCCCACCGCAAGGGCGAGATCGTGCGGATCGGCCGCGACGCGCGCGAGCAGCTGACGTCGGCGAACCTGCGCCTGGTCGTGTCGATCGCGAAGAAGTACATCGGCCGCGGGATGAGCTTCCTGGACCTGATCCAGGAGGGCAACATCGGCCTGATCCGGGCTGTCGAGAAGTTCGACTACGAGAAGGGCTTCAAGTTCTCCACGTACGCCACGTGGTGGATCCGGCAGGCGATCACCCGTGCCATCGCCGACCAGGCCCGCACCATCCGGATCCCGGTCCACATGGTGGAGACGATCAACCGGCTCATCCGCGTCTCGCGGCAGCTGCTCCAGGAGCTGGGCCGCGAGCCGACAGTCGAGGAGATCGCCGAGGCGATGTCCAAGGGCCAGGAGGTCGTGGTCACCCCGGAGAAGGTCCGCGAGATCATCAAGGTCAGCCAGGAGCCGGTCTCACTGGAGACCCCGATCGGCGAGGAGGAGGACTCTCACCTCGGCGACTTCATCGAGGATCGCGGGGCGCTGGCCCCGGCCGAGGCGGCGTCGCACCAGCTCCTCAAGGAGCAGGTCGAGGCGGTGCTCGACTCCCTGACCGGCCGCGAGCGGCGGGTACTGCAGCTCCGCTTCGGCCTGGAGGACGGCCGCGCCCGCACCCTCGAGGAGGTCGGCAAGGAGTTCAACGTCACGCGCGAGCGGATTCGCCAGATCGAGGCGAAGGCGCTCCGCAAGCTGCGCCACCCGTCCCGCTCGCGCAAGCTCAAGGACTACCTGGAATAGGGTGATCCACGCACGCCGGCGGCGGCTGCAACGGAAGTCATCTCTGGAACTTCGAGGATGAGATCGTGAAAGAGTCGGGCGCGAGCGAAGGCAAGTCGGCATCGGAGCTCATCTCGAAGCGATTCGCCGAGCTCGGGGACTGGC
>DASVIK010000082.1:0-14027 GCA_036382135.1 Candidatus Limnocylindrales bacterium
GATCGCGTCGACCCCCAGCGCCGCCTCGTCCACGACGATCGGCTGGAGCACCTCGGAGATCATCTGCAGGATCTCGGCGTCGACGATGAGCTTCTCGAACGACGCCGTGAGACCGCCCTCGAGCCAGCCCGCGCCCTGGTAAAGCAGGTTCACGCCGCCCATGACCGCGCCCCAGACGGCCATCTCCGACTCGTACGCCGCCTGGGCGTCGACGACGCTCGACGCGGTCGTATTGGATGACCGCCACGGCAACCCGTAGCGCCGCGCGAGCTGGCCGCTGGCGATCGCGCCCTTGACGGTCTCGGGCGTGCCGAACGCCGGCGACCCGGTGCGCATGTCGACGTTCGAGGTGAACGCGCCGTAGACCATCGGCGCACCGGGCCGGACGACCTGAGCCAGGGCGATGAGGAAGAGCGCCTCGGCGTTCTGCTGGGCGAGGGCGCCGGCGAGGGACACGGGGCTCATCGCGCCGGCGAGCGTGAATGGCGTCGCCACCACGGGCTGGCCGTGGAGCGCCATCTCCATGAGTCCATCGCTCATCGGGCCGTCCAGCCGCAGCGGCGAGTTCGTGTTGATGATCGTCATGCAGCTGGGCTCGCGTGCCAGCGTGTCGCGGTCGATGCCCCGGGCCAGGCACATCACCTCGACGGCGTCGTCGACGACGGTCCGCCCGGCGCCCAGGCATTGCCACGACTTGTCGAGCAGCGTCACGAACGCTCCGTACATGTCGAGGTGGCGGGTGGCGACCGGCAGGTCCGTCGGCTCGAGTGGTCCGCCACCCTCCTGGTGGATGACATCGAGGCTGCCGATGCAGCGGACGAAGTCCTGCATGACCTCGAAGGTGCCCGCCCGGCGGCCCCGGTCGAGGTCCGACGAGAACGCCGGGCCACCCACGGCGCCGAAGACGAGATGGTCGCCCCCGAAGACCAGGTTCCGGGCGGGGTTCCGGGCGTGCAGCGTGAACTCGGACGGGGCGAGCGCGACGAGCTCCTCGACCTGGGCGCCATCGAGGCGCACCGAGCGACGCTCGCGGTCGACCGTCGCGCCGGCACCGGCGAACGCATCGAGGGCCCGATCGCCCAGGCACTCCACGCCGATCTCCTCGAGGATCCGGAGCGACGCGCGGTGGATCGCCTCGACCTGGTCGGCGCTCACGATCTCGAGCGGCCGGAAGGGGTTGCGGAGCGTCCGCCAGGGCAGGCGCGGGAGGCCGCCCGCGACCCGCCGCGGGCGGTGGCGCGTCGGTTCGCGCGGGTGCTCGATAGACACGCCTGATCCGGGCCGGCTCAGCCGGCCGACTCGGAGCCGGGCTGTTCGGGCGCCGGCGCGCCGATGGCGAGGTACGAATCCATCGCGGTCTGCATCCCGACGTCGCGACCGGCACGCTCCGAGAGGAGCCACTTGTGCTCGAGCAGGTCGCAGTAGGCCTGCACGATGTCGCGATCAGGCCCTACGACCGCGGCGATGCGCTCGATCGTCGGCTCGTAGACCTCGGCCCGCCAGCGCTCGGCCACGACGCCCGGGTCGAGCGTCCGGCGCTCGTACCACTGGAGCCAGGCGCCGTACTCGTGGAGATCGTTGAGGAGAAGGCGGGCCTGGTTCTCGAGGGCGACGACTCCGGTCTGCCGGCGCAGCTCACGGGCGTGGAACGCGCGGCGTGCCACCGTGAGGCGCAGGCGGACGTTGGGGCCGCGCCCGGACGGCTCGATCTCGATCTCGTCGACCGAGAAGCCGAGGTCGTTGAGCTTGCGGATCCGGCGGCGGACGGCCTGCCGATCGCCCGGGGGCAGGTCGGGGGTGTCGTGGAGCTCGGCCCACAGGACGCGGTAGCGCGCGACGACCGCGCCGGCGGCGGCGATCGCGTCGTCGGCACCCTCGTCGCGGCCCTGCAGGATGGCCAGGTCGGCCAGGCCGTATGCGACGTTCTCCGTGAGGATCTCGAGGTCGTAGTCGCGCTGACCGTCGGACAGGCCCGGATGGACCTCGCTCGTCTCGGCGTCGACGAGGTAGGCCTGGATGCGGTCGCCGTCCCGCCGGAAGAGGGTGTTGGCGAGCGAGCAGTCACCCCAGAAGACCCCGCCCCGATGGAGGTCGAAGAGCAGCCAGGCCATCGCGTCGAGCAACCGGTCGCGATAGCCGCCGGGGCCGAGGGGAAAGCGCATGAGCAGGCGCCGGTACTGGAGCGAGTGGACGAGGTACTCGGTCACGACGATGCCGCTGCCGCGCTCCAGGGCCTCGGCCAGGCCGACCGCGGCGACGGCCGGCAGGCCCTTGCCCTCGAGGTGGCGGAGGACCTCGAACTCGGTCCGGGCGATCTCGATCGGCTCTTCCTTCAAGGCGAAGAGGTCACCGTCGGCCTCCACGAAGCGGACCAGGTGGCGGGAGGGCCCGACGTCGAGCTTTCGAAACCGGGCGACCTCGCTCGTCCACGACGACAAGGGACGGTCCCATGGCAGATCGAACAGCGCCGGTGCCCGCGTGCGCAGGCGCAGATGCGGGAAGACGCCCGGCTCGCCCGCTCGTAGATCGTCCGATTCCGTCGTCGCCTCCACCGCGTGGAGTGTACCGGGCGACGCCCTCGGACCCGAGTGGCGGGCGGGTGGCGAGACCGTCGCAAACGTGTGCGGGGGGACCGTCCGGCCACGCGGCGGCGCGTCTCGTGTCACCTACGCACCGGGTGCGTCGTATGAGCGGTTGAAACGGACCTGGCCGCCGCGGAGTCGCCCGTTCGTGCTCGGCACCAGACTCGCGGAGCTGACGGCCTTGGATACCACGCGCTCCATGCGTACGTGATCGCACGCTGGGTCGTCGGGCGGCTCCAAGAGCGGCGCCGCACGTCCTCTTGACGCAACGATGTAATGATGTAATCTCAGCGCATCACCCACGCGACGAGAGGTACACCCCATGCACCACACCGACGAAGAGATCCGCGGCTGGTTCGCCGGCCGCGTCCCGACCGACTGGTTCACCGGACCGCTCGAACTGACCGGCGACCGCGAGGAGATCATCGTGACCGGCGAGCTCGCCGACGTCACGCTCGCGAAGGACGCGTCGGACGCCGAGCGCGCCGCCGCTCGCTCATCGCGCGCCGACGGGTTCCGCGAGGACACGCGCGAGGGTCGGATGCGGATCGCGGCGGACGCCGAGCACCGGTTCGGGCGCAAAGTGGCCTGGGGCGTGTCGGTCGGCGGCGAGAAGCACATGTTCACGACCCTCAGCGTTCCGGTCATGACCAGGCTCCGCCTGCGCGAGCGGGGCGTGCTCGACACGCTCGTGGACGCGGGCGTGGCGCGCAGCCGGAGCGAGGCGCTCGCCTGGTGCGTCAAGCTCGTCGGCGAGCACGAGGGCGAGTGGATCGAAGCGTTGCGCACGGCGATCGCCGGCGTGGAGTCGGTCCGGGCCGAGGGTCCCCGCCCGAACTGACCGAACGGCCCGATCCCACGGCATGTCCGGACCCGCCGCGACTCAGTCCGAGAGCGGGTCGAAGGCCTCCACGCGCTCGACCACCGCGTCGGCGCCGAGTCGCTCCCGCCGGCGTCCGCCCATCGCCTCGCCGAGGACGTCCCGCCAGCCCAGGTCGGCGAGGCGTTCGAGCGTCCGCAGGGCGGCCGTCACGGTCGCCTGGGCGTAGGCGAGGGCCGGTCCGGCGAGGGGTGGCGCGCCCGACGAGGCGGCCACCTCAGCCGCGACACTCGCCGCGGCGCGGGCGCCCGCCGTCGCGTAGGCGGCTCGCGCGGCCGTCACGTCGCGCAGGATGAGTGCCGTGCCACCGGCATAGGGCAGCGTCGCCGCGAGGACGAACGGCCAGCGGGCGTCGGCCGTGGCCTCTGCCCCGGTCTCGGCGGGTGGCTCGATGAACGCCGCCGGATGACCCTCGAAGACCGCCCGTCGAACGGCGACCTGGGCGATCGCAAGGGCCGTCGGCCCGCGCTCGTCGAGCAGCCACGTCGGGAATGCACCGATCACGACCTGATCCGCGGTCAGCCCGCCGTGACGGGCGAGAGCGACGCTGAGCGCCTGGAGCGCAAGGGCTCGGCCGGCCCGGGTGAGCGGGTCGGACGGCTGGCCGCGCGCCATGTCGGGGGCGACGACGAGCGGACCCGGCCCGACGAGGACCTGGGCTCCCGCCCGGCGGTGCAGCCGGTGGGCGAACGAGTGGTCGGCGAGGGCCCGGTCGGGATCGATCTTCCCGTCGACGATCTCGGCGACGGGATCCGCCACGACGAGGTCGATCCGTTCGAACGCCGCCACGACGGCCTGTTCCGGGGCCGCCAGGCCGGGCGCCGTGCTCGCGAGGCGCACGTAGCGCCGGCGTTCCGCCGCGGCCTCGTCCGCGGCCAGGCGAAGGATCGCGAGGCCGCGCTGGCTGCCCGACGGCGGTTCTTCCGTGTCGTCCGGACCGCCTGCGGTTCCGTCGGGACGGTCGTACGGCCGGCGGCCGGGGATGTCGACGCCCGCGTCGTGGAGGCGGTCGGCGAGCTCGCGACCCACGGGTACGGCCACGACCGCGAGGTCCGCCCCGTCCCGGACGAGGCCGCCGAGCACGGCCCGCGCATCCATCGCGTCGGCCTCGCCCAGGGGCACCCCGATCCACGGCCGGGGCGCGTCGCCGAGGACGTCGAGCAGCTCCCGGCGGGCGATCCGGTTGGCCCCGATGCGATCGAGGGCGAGTCCCGTGAGCCGGACCACCTCGGCCTCGGCGGCCGTCCGACGCCCGGCGTCGTGGAGGACCTCGGCCTCGAGCCCGAGATCGATGGTCCCGGCGGCGACGTCCAGCGCGAGAGCCTGGGGGCCGATCTCGTACTCGAGGAGCGCCGCGGCGAAGGGCAGGGCGATGCCGCCGGCCAGCCGGCGCGTGCCACCGCCGAGGTACCGGTCGACGACCTCCGCGGCGAGTGGCCGCCCGGCACGGTCGAGTCCGCTCACGCCGAAGAGCCGCAGCAGTGCCCGTTCCTGGCCCACCGTCGTGGCGATCCTGGCCCGCGCCTCCCAGGCGCCGGCCAGCGTCATCGCACGCTCCAGGAGCCGATCGACCGGGCCAAGTTCGCCGCTCATGGCCGGCCCACCTCGTGACCGGCCGCCCGGAGCAGCTCGAGCGTCCGGTCGATGGGCAGGCCCGGGATGAGGTGGCCGTCGCGACCCACGACGGTGTCGGCGGTGGCCAGCGCGTCGAGCGTCGCCTCCTCGGTCGCCTCCACCACGGCGGCGAAGAACGGGTCGAGGTGCTCCTCGTCGAGGTGCTCGGTCGTCAGGATCGGGTTGTTGCGCCCGCGCGGGACGCGGATGCCGGTGGAGAACGCGAGGAAGATCTCACCGGATCCGTGATGCGCGACGCTGCCGGTCCGGGCGAGCCCCAACCCGGCCCGCCGGGCGAGCCGCTGAAGCGGGAGGGCGAACAGCGGAGCGTCGGTGGCGACGATGACGACGCAGCTCCCCTCGCCGTCGCGCACGCCCGCCCGCGCCCGCCCGCCCGCGCTGCCGGGCCAGCCGTCGGCGAGCAACGCTTCGCCCACGCGCACGCCATCGACCGTCAGGCGGCCGAGGACGCCGAAGTTTGCCATCACGAGGACGCCCACCGTGAACATGGGGGCGTCGGGCTCCGGGTCGTCGGACCAGCGATGGATCGGCCGCACGACCCGCGAAGCGCTGCCGATGCCGGCCTTGAGCTCGAACGCGCGCATGCCCGTCCCGGCACCCACGACGCCGAGCGCCACGGGCCCCGCCTCGGAGCCGCGCGCCGCGTCGAGCGCGGCCCGCACGTCGGACTCGTCGACCTGGACGGGCAGGGGCCGGTTCAAGTCGCTGTCGTCGCATTCCGCCACGATGGGCATCACGGGCTCGCCCGCGAATCCCGCCTGGAAGGCGTCGGCGAGCGACGAGACGGCGCCGTCGTAGACCCGCCCGATGGCCATCGAGCTCGTGAGGAAGATCGGCGTCTCGAGCATCCCCCATTCCTCGATCGCCGCTCGGCCCGTGATCTCGCCCGCCCCGTTGAGGATCGAGGTCCCGGCCGGGATGCGCGCCCCCGCCTGCGCGGCGAGCGGGAGCGGCAGGATGGCCGTCACGCCCGTGCGGGCCGTGCCGCGGCCGGCCGGCGGGTCCGGCTCATCGCGCCAGACCGTCCGATGGCCGACGGCGACGCCGGGCACGTCCACGATCGTGTTGGTCGTCCCGGGCTCCATCAGCCCGACCCGCAGGCCGAGCGCGCGGACGCGCGTGCGCTGGGGCGGGGGGCCGACGGTCGGGACGGACGTCATGTTCATCTCCGGCGAGTCGCATGGCCGCGGCCTTGCGGCCGCCTGCCAAGTATGCCCCCAGGCGCCGCCGGGCAACGACGGGTCCGGGCGGGCGCCCGCGTCAGCCGACGAGACCGGCCAGCCGAAGACCGGCGAGGAAGCCGCGGTACGCGGTCGGGGCATCCGGTGCCGCGAATCGGACGCCGGTGTCGCCGTAGCGCTCCGCCCCCGGCACGATGGCCGCGTGATCGGCTTCCCCGGCATTTCGGTAGTCCACCTCGATCGTGACCGGCGAGCCCACGTGGAGCGGCTGGAACTCCGCCGCGAGCGCCCGTCGCAGGGCTCGCTCCGCACCGGCACGCACCCGGTCGCGCGCCTCGAGGGGATGCACGGACGCGGCCGCGCGGCGGCTCACGACGCCCTTGACGACCACGCGCTCGGCCCACGGCAGCCACTCGGCGGTCTCTTCTGCCAGCATCTCGTCGCCGGTCACGAGGCCCACCGGGATGCCCCACGCCCCGAGCACGACCGCGTTGATGCCGCTCTCGCCGACGAGCCGGCCGTTGAGGCGCGACGCGACGGGCGCGCTCGAGTACGTGTGGGCGATCGTCCCGGTCGGATGGCCCGCCCGGGTGTGGTAGCCCACGAACAACGCGACGTCGAACCCGCGACCGGGGCCCGCGCCCTCGACCATCGACCACGGCTTCTGGCCCTGGATGACGACCGCCCGGCGATCGAGGTCGAGCGGGGTGAGGTTGAACATCGAGCCGTGGCTGTCGTTCACCACGACTTCGCCTGCGCCGCCGGCGAAGGCGCCCTCGATCGCGGCGTTGGCCTCGCCGACCATGAGCTCGACGGCCGCCGGGTAGCCGAGATCGCCGCGGGTGGTCGGGTCGGCATGGCTGATCCCGCCGATGCCCTCCATGTCGACGCTGAGGTACACCTTCACGGCGCGTGCTCCTCCTCGCTGGTCGGACTCGTCCCGGGCGGGCCGGATCGGGCCGGGGCGCCCGTCCAGACGTGGCCGTCGGCGAAGTGCTCGGCCTTCCAGATGGGTGCCCGGGCCTTGGTCTCGTCGATCGCGTAGCGGGCGGCGTCGAAGGCCGCACCCCGGTGCGGCGAGACGGCCACGACGGCGATGCTGGCCTCGCCGAGCGGGACCGTGCCGGTCCGGTGGACGATGGCGAGCCGCTCGACCCCGAAACGGACGGCGATCTCGTCGGCGATCTCGGCGAGGATCCGGAGCGCCATCGACTCGTGGGCCTCGTATTCGAGCGTCTCGACGTCACGACCGGCGTGGCGGGCGGCCTCGGCCACCTGGTCGGGCGCCGGGGTGCCGGGCGTGATCCGGGTGCGCCCGAGGAACGCCACGACGGCCCCGTCCGCGGGCGTCGCGAGCCGCTCCGTCAGCTCGTCCAGGATGGTCGTCCCGAAGGGCGCCTCCCGCAGCTCGAGAAGGCGACCCGGGCGCGTCGGGTCCGGCACCTCGGACGATCCGCCGCTCACCGGCGGGATGCAGGCCAGCTCGTCGCCTTCTGCGAGGGGGTCGACCGCGTCGGCGTACGCGCCGTTGCGCGCGAAGCGCATCGACGGCCGGCCCGGGGCGAGGACCGGATGCCGGGCGACGAGCGCCTGCCAGCCCGTCTCGACGGTCGCACCGTCGGGCAGCTCGAGGACGATCTCGCGTGCCCCCGCCAGCTCTCGCTGGAGGGCGAAGAGACGGACGCGGATCCGCACGCGGGCGCGCCTCAGCCGCGGTAGTGCGCGACGAGGAGGCCGTCGCCGACGGGCAGGATCGTCGCCTGGAACCGGTCGTCGCGCAGCATCGCCGCGTCGAACGCGCGCAGCGCGGCGGTCGAATCGTCGTCCTTCTCGGCGGCCCGCCCCCCGGACAGGCGACCGCTCCACAGGACGTTGTCGGCCACGACGAGGGCGCCCCGCGCGAGGCGTGGGAGGAGGGCCTCGACGTAGGCGTGGTACTCGTGTTTCAGCGCGTCGATGAACGCCAGGTCGAATGGACCCGCGAGCGCCGGATCGTTCGCCGCGAACGCCTCGAGCGCGGGCTTGTTCACGACCTCGACCCTGCCGATGGCGACGCCCGCCTGCCGCCAGAACGCGCGGGCGATGTCGGTCCGGGAGCGATCCGGATCGATCGTCACGATCGTGGCTCCCGCCTCCTGGGCGAGGGCCATCCAGAGCGTGGAGTAGCCGATGGCCGTCCCGATCTCGACGATCCGCCGCCGCCCCGCGGCGAGGACCGCCAGGACGCGCCCCGCCTCGCGGTCGAGGATGGGGATCCCATCCGGCTCGGCCGCGACCTCGATCGCCGCGAGCCCCGGCTGGACCGGCTCGGCCAGGGACTCGATCCAGGCGCGGTCCTGCTGCCCGATCTCGTACGTCCGATCGCTCTTCACCATGTCCTCACCTCAGACGAGCATGCCGGCGCCGAAGTAGAGCCCCGCGGCCAGGATCGTCCCGGCGGCGATCGACCCGACGTTGATGTACAGGAGGCCCGTCGCGGATTCCATCGATCGGCTCCGCGCGGTCTGGATGGCCGCCCACGAGACGACGAGCGGGAATCCGAGCCCCACGAGCAGCCGCAGCCAGACGAACAGGGCCCACGGTCCACCAAGGGCCCCGAACGGACCTCCGCCGCCGGTCCCGGCCGCGACCCACGCGACGAACAGGACGAGCTGGATCGCGACGACCGCGAACAGCGCTCGGCTGAAGAGCACGAGGGGCGCCTCGGGCAACTTCGGGGTCACGAGATACCAGTGGCCCAGGATCATCGCGGCGAAGACGCCACCGGTCGAGGCCGCGAGGAGTCCGAGCTGGACGACGAGGAGGACGATCCCGACGGGCCCGCCGGCCCAGCCGATGGCACCGGCGGAGAGGGCCGCGACGCCGGCACCCAGGCCAACGAGGGCCACCGCCGGAGCGCGCCGACCGCGGGCGAGTGCCACGGTATAGGCCGCCGCGACGATGAAGAACACGATGAGCGCGACGCGGCGCGGCCCGTCCCAGCTCGTGTCGGTACGGACGGCGGCGCCCGCGATGGCGCCCGGCAGGCCGGTGTCGCTCAAGTAGGCGAGCCCGCCGAGGCCGGTCGCACAGGCGGCGGTGAAGGCGAGGTAGCCCCGCGTCGCCGTCGTCGCGAGCCGGCCGAGCACGACCGCGGCGAACGCGCCCACCGCCAGGCCCGTCAGGACGGTCCAGTTGATGTAGGCGAGGTTCTCGGCGATCCGCTGGGCGGGCACCCCTCGATTGTAGGCGGGCTGGCCCTGGCGCCCCCGGCCCCGCTGCGGTCGCCGGGCGCGTCCCGCGACGGCGGTAGCCAGGCGAGCGGAGCCGGCTCGTGGGCGGGCATCTGGCCGGTCGCCCGACGGCGGACTACGATGCGCCCGGAGGTGAGCCATGGCACTCGGCCGCGACACGACGATCACGTGGTATGGGCATGCCTGCGTCGAGGTGACCTCGCCGGGAGGCCGCACGATCCTCATCGACCCGTGGTTCGGCAATCCGCTGAGCACGCGCGGGGCCGACTCGGTGACCGGCTGCGACCTGCTCCTCGTGACTCACGGGCACGGCGATCACATGGGCGACGCGGTTGCGATCGCGAGCCGGCTCCGGCCGGCCTGGCCGTGCATCCACGAGATGAGCCTGTGGCTCTCGCGCCGGCTGCCCGGTGGCGGCGACGCGGTGACCGGGATGAACAAGGGCGGGACCGTGGAGGTGGCCGGGCTGCGCGTGACGATGACGACCGCCGACCACTCGGCCGGCGACTGGAATCCGGACGGCAGCGTGCCGCTGTACCTGGGAGAGCCGGCCGGGTTCGTCATCGAGATGGAGAACGGATTCCGGATCTATCACGCCGGAGACACGGCGGTCTTCTCGGACATGCGCCTCATCGGCGAGCTGTACCGGCCGGACATCGCGCTCCTGCCGATCGGCGGCCACTACACGATGGGGCCGCGCGAAGCGGCCATGGCCGTGGAATTCCTCGGCGTGAAGCACGTCCTGCCGATCCACTACGGGACGTTCCCGATCCTGGCCGGCACGCCGGACCAGCTGCGGACCGAGCTCGGGGCTCGCGGCCTCGGCGACGTCGAGGTGCACGCGCTCGCGCCGGGCGGCCGCCTCAGCTGAGCGGCGGACGCGGGCTGGGACGAGGATCCGACCCGGCCGCAGATCTCGCGGACTAGCGGCGCTCGCCCAGCGCGATCGAGCCGTCCTCGCCGGTCGAAGAGTTGGCCGGGAGCACCGGCGTCGTGCGTGACGCACTCGGCCCGCGACCGGGACCCACGGCCTGGCCGATGTCCCGCCGCTCGGCGTTCGCGGCGAACGTCTCGGGGTCGTTGGCGCACACCTTGAGGAGGTCGACGAGCCGATCCTCGTCCTCGCCGTTCGCGAGGGTCAGGATCCGCCGGACCGCGTCGCGGACGCCGGGCGGCGGTGGCTGCGAGATCGCCCGGAGGACCTTCTCGCTGGCCGTCCGCTCGACCTCTTCGGCCGCGTAGAACAGCTCTTCGTGAAGCTTCTCGCCGGGCCGCAGGCCGACGATCTCGATCGGCTGGGTATCGGGATCCCGGCCGGCGAGCCGCACGAGGTCGCGGGCGAGATCGAGGACCTTGACGGGGCGTCCCATGTCGAGGACGAACAGGTCGCCGCCCACGCGGCCCATGGCGGCCGCGTCCAGGATGAGCCAGGCCGCCTCCGGGATGGTCATGAAGAAGCGCGTCATGGCCGGATCGGTGATCGTGAGCGGCCGGCCGTTCTCGAGCTGCTCCTGGAAGATCGGCACGACGCTGCCGGTCGAGCCGAGGACGTTGCCGAAGCGGACCGAGACGTACCGGTGCCCCGTGGCGATCGCGGTCTCGGCGACGAGCATCTCGGCGATGCGCTTGCTCGCGCCCATCGCGCTCGACGGCCGGACGGCCTTGTCCGTGGAGACGAAGACGAACCGCTCGACCCCGGCGGCGACCGCCGCGTCGAGCAGGACGCGCGTGCCGCCGATGTTGACCTGGACGGCGTCCGACGGGTGCTGCTCCATCATCGGGACGTGCTTGTAGGCGGCGGCGTGGAAGATGACGCACGGTCGCTCGGCCGAGATCAGGCGCTCCATCGAGCCGCGGCTGGCCACGTTGGCGAGGCGGAACTCCAGCTCGCCACTGCCCTGGCCGTGCTCACGTCGGACTTCGAGCTCGCGCTGGATGAGGTAGAGCGGGCTCTCGGCGCGGTCGACGAGGATGAGCCGGCGGGGGCCGATCGCGAAGACCTGGCGGGCGAGCTCCGAGCCGATCGATCCGGCCGCACCGGTGATGAGCACGATGCGGTCCTTGATGATCTCCTCGACCGCGGCCGCGTGCTCGGTGACGATCGGCCGGCCAAGGAGGTCCTCGACCTTGACCCGGCGCAGGCGGTGCACGTCGATGCTCCCATCGAGGAGCTCCGTGAGGGCCGGGACCGTCCGGACCTGGAGGTCGAGCGTCGCGGCCGCCTCGACGACGCGCCTGACGGCCGGCCCGGGAGCGCCCGGCATCGTGATCAACAGGGAACGGGCGCCCGTCTCCGCGACGGCTCGCTCGAGCTGGGCAAGGCCGCCATAGACGCGCAGGCCGGCCACCAGCCGGCCGGCGAGATGCGGGTCGTCATCCATGAAGCCGACCGGCAGGACCCCGGCTTCCGGTTCCCGGCGAGCCGAGCGGGCCATGAGGGCGCCCGTGCGGCCGGCACCGTAGAGCAAGGTCCGGTGGGAGTCGTGGGCGGGCGTGGCCGCGTCCGGGCGCAGGTCCGAGGCGGCCCGGATGGCGAACCGGATGCCGCCGATCGTGGCCAGGCTGAACATCATCTCGGCCAGCCAGAACGTATGCGGGACATCGACCTGCCAGGGCACGCCGATGAAGCTCGAGCCGAGCCAGATGAACAGGGTGACGATCGTCCCGACAGACACGGCCGCGACGATCCGCTCCAGGTCCGGGACGCTCGCGAACCGCCAGGTCCGGTCGTACAGGCCGAGCCGGATGTTGGCCAGGGTGCGGATGAGGAGGAGCAGTCCGATGAAGGGCAGATAGGACGTGACCAGGCCGGGCACGCCGAACCCGTCGTAGCGCAGGGCCACGGCGAGAAAGGCGGCGACCGTCACGCCGACGAGGTCGATCGCCAGCAGGTGGCGGCCGCGCGCGGCACGGGCGAGTCTCGAGATCGGTGGCCCGGCGGTACGGAGCGCGCTGACCGCCCGGACAAGGACAGCACTCGGGGACACGAGCGGCCTCAAGGAGCGTCGGATGGACACAGAATCCCCCTAGGGTCGCGGACGGCGGATGGATGAGAGGCGAGAGTGACGCCGACCGCTACGCCGACTGCGGCACCGATGAGATGGGCGCCTCAGCCGATATGAAAGCCTGGTGACCAAGCCGCACCAGATACAGAACGATAGTCCGGAAGTACCCCCCTGACTAGTCCTATCGCCGGACCACGGTGCGCAAGTGCACCGAGCCTCCAGCGGGCTCGTTGCCCTGGCTGATTCGACGAGAGCCCCGGATCGGATGCGGGGTCTTCCGCCGCCCGACGCGTCCGGCCGCTGACGGAGCCCGGGGTCCCCGCGGCGTCGACAGGGACCGGCTCGGGTCATCGACGCCGGGTCGGGCCGGCGGTCGCCGACCCCTCCCCAGGTGAGTGCCGGATAAGTCGCTGCGAGTAGGTTGACCGCCACCCGCGACCTCGATCGCCGGCCGCTCCGCCAGCCCGCGCGGCCCCGGCGCACCACTCCCATTGCCGCCGCTGCACCCGCCGTTCCGGACAGGTGGTCAGTTTTGGTTAGGCGATTCTTGGACCACCGGATCGGATCCCCCGCGACCACGGTTCGATGCCCAGCTCGCCCATCGACTGGCAAGGTTCAGTTGCGATGACGCGATAGGACGGAACCGGTCTGAACGAGGTGCGCCGCAGCGGCGGACGGCAGACCGGGCGACCTTGGCGGGCATCGGACCCGGGCGTCGGGCGACTGCCGACGATCCGCGGCCGGACGCCGTCGATCGAGTCATTCACACCTTGGCTCTGAGTGCGCGCCGTGGGTTCTTCCACCCGCCGCGCGGCCGTGGGACCGGTGTCTCAACAGGCAATCACGCT
This sequence comes from Candidatus Limnocylindrales bacterium, assembly GCA_036382135.1. Classification (GTDB taxonomy): domain Bacteria; phylum Chloroflexota; class Limnocylindria; order Limnocylindrales; family CSP1-4; genus C-114. Next base: position 13,365 of record DASVIK010000082.1, read on the forward strand.
CCTGAGGTGTTGCTGTGCCCACTCGATCCTCGATCTCCCATGCCCGCGTGTTCGCCGTGTCGGTCCTCGCCGTGCTCGGCCTCCTCGGGGCGGTCGTCCTCCCCCAGGCCGCCGCGGCCGCGGCGACCAGGACGGCCGTGACGCCCGCCTATTGGCTCGACCAATCGACCTCCGCCCGTCGCTCCACGTCGGTCCCGCTCAACGGCGCCGTCGTTTCCGGCAAGCGCTACATCTTCTTCACGCCGACGACCGGCGTGACCAAGGTGACCTTCTGGCTGGACGATCGGACGATGACCTCCGCGGCCGTGCACACCGACCGCGTCGCCGCCTTCGACTTCAAGGGCACCGCCTCGAATGGGTCGGCGCTCTCCTGGAACACGAAGACCGTCGCCGACGGCAAGCACACGATCACGGCCAAGGCCGTGACGCGTTCCGGGACGAAGAACAGCACCGCCACCTTCGTCGTGGCGAACGCGACGGCGACCCCGCCACCGACTCCGAACCCGACCCCGACCCCGAACCCGACGCCGGTCCCCACGCCGGCCCCGACCGTCGCGCCCACGCCGACGCCTCAGCCGAACCCGACCCTGCCTCCGACGCCGACTCCGGTCCCGACTCCGGTCCCGACCCCAGTTCAGACGCCCACTCCCACGCCGGTCCCGA
>DASVIK010000083.1:0-2486 GCA_036382135.1 Candidatus Limnocylindrales bacterium
GCGGTCGCCCTCGGCGACCGCGAGAGCGAGCTCGACTCCGAGTTCAGCCTCGCCATGATCGCGCTGGTTCAGGGCGAGGACGACGCCACGCTCGCGCGACTCGTCGAGATCGCACGAGAGGCCCGCGCCGCGAGGTACGAATCCGTCGGCGTGACGTCGTTCCGGGTCGCCGCGACGATGGCCGCCCGGGTCATGGACTACCGTGCCGCGGAGTCGGCGATCGGCGAGGGCCTCGAGTACGCGGATGCGATCGAGCAGTCTCACTGCCGCCAGCAGATGGCGGCGACGTCCGCCCTCATCGACTGGGCCCGCGGCGACTGGGACGCTGCTCTGCGGACCGCCCGGCAGGAGCTCGTCGAGCGTGGCTGTCGCCGCGGCGTGCTGGGGGCGATTCCCGTGATCGGGCTCGTGGCGCTCGGTCGGGGCGACGTCGACGAGGCGCGACGTTGGCTTAGCGACGCCCTCACGGCGGGCCGCGAGCTGGACGACGTCGAGCTCATCCTCCCGCCGCTGTGGGGTCTCGCCGAGCTGGCGCTCGTCGCCGAGGATCCGGCGACCGCGCTCACACTGTCGAGGGAGGCGCTCGAGCTCGCCCAGCGGACCGGGGAGCGCCCCTTGTTCGTGCCGTTCGTCGTGACAGGCGCTCGGGCGGCCATCGCCCTGCGCCGGCCCGAGCAGGCGGAGCGATGGCTTGCGTCGGTCCGGGCGCACCTGGCCGGGTGGGTGATGGCCGAGGCTGCGCTTGCCCATGCGGAGGGCCTCGTCCACCTGGCCCTGGGCACGCTCACCGCAGCCCGGGCGTCGCTGGCGGTGGCGGTCGAGGGCTGGCAGCGCCGGGGCCGGATCTGGGAGACGTCGTGGGCGAGGCTTGACCTCGCGCAGTGCCTCCTGCGGTCGAATCGCCACGGGGAGACCGCAGCCCTCTGGGGCGCTGTTCTCGACGCCGCCCGGAACCTTGGCAGCCAACCATTGTTGTCGCGGGCCGAGGAGCTGCGCCGGCTGGGCCGCGCACGCGGTGCCCTGGACGGGCCCTGGCACCCGCTGACGGCGCGCGAGTTCGAGGTCGCTCGGCTCATCGCGCAGGGCCTCACCAACGCCGGGATCGCCGAGGAGTTGTTCGTCTCGCCCAAGACGGTGAGCGCCCACGTCGAGCACATCCTTGCCAAGCTCGGGGTCGGGCGCCGGGCCGAGATCGCCGCCTGGACTGCCACGATCGACCGGGTCCAGGCATCCTCGCCCGGTGAGCCGGCCGAGGACAAGGAACGAGGCCGGCGGGCTTTCGCCGCGCCGGCCTCGGAGCGCTGACGGTCAGCGCAGTCGCGGGATCGTGTTGAACACCCCCCACTGGGTGTGCAGGCCGGCACCGTTGATGCTGGCCACACCGCCGTTGTAGGGCAGCGTCGGGATGTAGGCGTCACCTTCGAACAGGTAGAGCGGCCGACCCCGGTAGGTCACCTGGTGGGTGCCGTCCGGGCGGATGATCGTGCCCAGGGCGCGCTGGTCGACGCCCGGCCCGGCTTCGGGCCGCCCGGAGGTCAGGACCGGTGGCCAGAACAGGGCAGAGCAGAGGCCATTGCAGGTGCGCCGGTCGCGCCCCCGACGGCCATGGGTCGAAAGCGTGTAGACGGGGAACGTCCCGTCGGGCAGCAGGATGAACCCGTGGTCCATCGAGACGGCCAGCACGGTCGCGTCGGACGCCGTGCCGTCGACGGGCGCGGTCTCGAGCCCGATGCGGGCGCGGCCGGGTGCCGGCCGACCCTGGCCGTTGACCAGGTACCAGATGCCGGTCGGGCTGGTCACCGGGTCGAACAGGTCGGCCCCGTCGGTCTCGCCGGCTGTCTCGTCGAGGAAGAACCGATAGAGCGGCGAGCCGCCGTAGGTGACCTGCTTCATCGCGGGCAGGCCGGGCAGGTCGGTCCGGGTCACCGTTCCCAGCAGGGCCGGGTCGACGCCGGGCCCGGCGATCGGGGCGCCCTGGGTGAGGAGGGCCGGCCAGAGGACCGTGTCGCACGGCTGCCCGATGGCGTTCGGGCCGTCGCTGCAGGCGAACGGCGCGCCCGCCAGCGCATGGAGCCGGTCGGAGGTGAGCAGGTACAGGGAGCACCCGCTGTACGTGCCCGACCCAACGACCAGGACCTTGCCGAAGGTGCCGCTCGAGGTGGCCGACACCGTCGCGGGACCGGTCGGGGCGCTCGTCACGGCATCGGCACACGAGACCGTCGACGCGGCGAGCGCCCCCGAACCGGCCCCGATCGCGGGTGCGCCGAAGCCGATCGACAGTGCGAGGAACGGTGACACGGCGAGCGCCGCAAGGGCGCGGGGACGCCGCGCCAAGGGGACCAGATGCATCATCACACCTCGATCGAGACTTCGTAGATCTCGGGCGTCGGGTGGCCAGCGCGCTCATGCACGCGCATGACGGCCTCCTTCGACGGGCCCGTCGCGAGGCAGAAGACCTTCCCCGTCACCGGGTCCAGCCACGCTCG
>DASVIK010000084.1:0-5033 GCA_036382135.1 Candidatus Limnocylindrales bacterium
GCCGTGGCCGGCGACGCCGCTGCGCACCGCCAGGCATCGCTGGCGACCTTCTACGGGGCGGCGATGGCGATGATGTTCATCTTCTTCGCGACCCAGTACGGGGCGCTCTCGTTACTCGGCGACCGGCGGGTCGGAACGCTCCAGCGGCTGCTCGCGGCGCCGGTCTCGAAGGCCTCGATCCTCCTGGGTGGAGCGCTCGCGAGCTTCGTCCTGGGTCTCGTCTCGATGACGACGCTCATGGTCGCCACGACGGTCCTGCGCGGCGCCTACTGGGGGCCGCCGCTGCCCGTGGCGTTGCTCATCGGGGGCGCGGCCTTCTCGGCGATGGGGCTGTCCCTGCTCGTCGCGACGGTGGCCCGGACGGCCGAGCAGGCGAGCGGCCTGAACGCCATCGTGGCGATCTCCATGTCGGCCATCGGCGGGGTGTTCATCCCGCTCAGCCAGGCGCCCGAGATCATGGCCCGCATCTCGCAGATCACGCCGCACGCGTGGTTCCTCCGCGCGATCGACACGCTCTCGGTCCCGACGGCGGGCCTGGCGGACGTCCTGCCATCCATCCTCGTGCTGTCGGCGATGGGCGCGCTGACCGCCGGCATCGGCCTCGCCCGCGCCCGTCGAACGCTGGTGGCCGCATGAAGGCGCTCGTCATCGCCCGGACGAACATGCAGCGGACGTTCCGCGACCGCACCGGGCTCTTCTTCATCGTCGTCCTGCCGCTCATCCTCATCGTCGTTCTGGGCATGACCTACGGCGGCTGGAACGTGGCCCGCTTCGGGGTCGCGGGCGCCGACGGCGGGCCCCTCGCGAGGGACCTGGTGGCGTCCATCCACACGACCGAGATGCGCACGGAGATCCGGCGCTACGCCTCCGCGGCCGACCTCCGGGACGCCGTCGAGCGAGGCTTCGTCCAGATCGGGCTGGCGATCCCGGCCGACTACGACGCGCGCCTCACGGGTGGCGAGACCCCGCAGATCGAGATCGTCGCCCAGCCCACCACGATGGCGAGCACCGTCCGCACCGCGATCGACGACGCCATCGCCGGCCAGGCGGCCCAGGTCCGGGCCGCCCGCTTCGCGGCCGAGCGCAATGGCATCCCGTTCGAGACAGCGCTGGCCGCGGCCCGCCAGGTCCAGCCATCGGTCACGGGCGTCGGGATCGCCCTCGAGTCGGTCGGCGACGTGACCTCGAACCCCAATGGCTTCACGGTGGGGGCCCAAAGCCAGGTCATCCTGTTCATGTTCCTCACCTCGCTGACCGGGGCGACCCAGCTCATCCTGACCCGCCAGCTGGGCATCTCGCGACGGATGTTCTCCACGCCGACCGGAGCCGGGACGATCATCCTCGGCGAGGCGCTCGGCCGGTTCGCCTTCGCCCTGTTCCAGGGCGGGCTGATCGTCGTCGCCTCGGCTGCGCTCTTCGGGGTGGACTGGGTCGACCCGGTGGCGACGGCCGCCATCGTGCTGTGCTTCGCCGTGGTCGCGACCGGAGCCGCGATGCTCGTCGGGACGTTCGCCTCGAACACCCACCAGGCCGCGGCGCTCGGGCCGGCCCTCGGCATGGTCGCCGGGCTCCTCGGCGGGACGATGGTGCCGCCGGAGATCTTCCCGTCGCTCATGCGGACGCTGTCCTTCGTGACGCCCCACGCCTGGGCGATGGACGCGTTCCACGCACTGCTCCTGCGGGGCGCCGGCCTCCTCGAGATCCTGCCCCAGCTCGGGATCATCGTGGCCTATGCGGTGGTGCTCCTGGCCATCGCGGTCTGGCGCTTCGGCCGGGTGATCGCCACGGTCTCGGCCGCGTAGGGGCGGCATCCCGGCCGCTCAGGCCGCCGGGGCCGCCGACTCGATCTGCCGGGTGAGGTCCGCGAGCGCCCGCGGCAGCTCGCGCTCGATCATCCCGCGGGCCGCGCCCTCCGCGAATCGGAGCAGGCCCTTGAGCTCGATCGAGGCGCTGAACGCGACCCGCGTTCCGTCGCCCTCGCCGGCGAGGGTGCAGCGCGCCTCGACGGCCGCGGGGCCGCTTAGCGTGCGGACGGCGATGAGCGACGGACGGTCCAGAGCGACGATCTCGCCGAGCACTTCCGTTGGGCCGGTCGGCCCGCGGACGACCAGGCGGAGCTGGGTCCCCACGGCGAGCGGACCCGGGGTGACCTGCTCGGCCCGCTCGATGGCCGGTTGCCACTGCGGAAAGCGCTTGACGTCCGCGAGGTAGTCGAACACGGTGTCGGGCGGTCGCGCCACGACGATCTCACGATCGATCTTGATCATCGGCTCACCCGGGGAAGAGGACGGCCGTGGGTCCAGCGGCCGGCTTCAACGATAGCGCAGCCCGACCGGACCTGACCGAACGGTGCCCGACCGCACCGGAACCCACGCATCCAACGACGAGATTCGTGGTGCGATTCGCCGAACATGCGCATAAGATGGCGAAATGATCGCTCTTGATGCCTACGCCGCCGACTGCCGGGTGTACGGCCAGGTCGATATCGGCAACGCCCGGATGACCGACGCGCTCAACGGCTCGCCGCTCCTCCACGTTCAGGACGCGCGGCTCGAGAGCCTGAGCAACGGGCGGATCGTCGAGCTGCCGGAGCTCACCGTCGCCTACGACGAGCTCTGCGCCGTCGTGGCGAACGGGTCCCGCGGCGATTTCGAGCGCCGGCTGCGCACGCATGCGACGCGGGTAGAGGTCGATCTCGGTCCGTACCACATCGAGGGCGCCGTCCACGGCACGCCGGCCTCGAATCCGGTGGTCGCGTCGTTCCGTCGCGCGGCGTGGGTGCCCCTGACCGAGGTGACCGTCACGTACCACTCGGGCGAGGAAGCCAAGAGTGACGAGATCACGACCCTCGTGGTCAACCGTGACCTCGCGACGCTCTTCCGGGCCCTCGAGGAAGAAGCCTCGGTCCTGCTCCCCTGGGAGAAGAATCGTGCCCTCGCGCCGTCGCTGGCTCGCGCGGTCGACATGGCCGGCGCCTACGAGATGACGAGCGCGTACGAGGACGAGGACGTCCGCGAACGCCCGTCGCGGGCGAAGGAACCGCTCGTCTGAACCTGGCGGGTGGTCAGCGCCGGAGGTAGTCCGGCAGATCGGGCTCCGTCCCGCGCCAGCGCGAGAACTCCTCGGTCATGAAGCGCCCGAAGTAGTTCTGGAAATGCGCGCCGTGCGCCGTCAGGGCGTCGCGGGCGGCGAGGAGCGCCGGGCGGCCCTTCGGATGGACCGCGATGACGGTCCGCCCCTCCTCGATCGCCTTCTCGTACGTCGGCAGGTCGGGCATCTGGTCCATCGACATGAACTGGACGCCCCGGATGATGCGGGCCAGCGGGCTCGTGCTTGCCCCGAGGTCGCGGAAGGCGGCCTGGCCGTCCGCGCCGGACAGGACATGGACGAAGGATGGGTCGGTTCCGGTCGCCGCGACCGCGCCGGCGGCGTCCGCGGCCGTGACCGGGTCGTCCACGACCGCCAGCAGCCAGCCGGTCGGGTACCGGATGATCGGCTTCGAGCCGGCCGGTCCTGGTTCCGGGACGACCTCGGGGTCGCTGGGGCTGCCACTCACGGCGCGATCGTACGCCTGCCCGGTCCGGGCGATCGCGGGCGGGCGGGCGGGCGACGGATCGGCACGCCTCAGGCGTGCGTCGGCATCCCTCCCGACGGGTACGGGGTGAGCTTGCCGACCTCCTGGCGGTCGAGGATCCGCAGCAGCACCGACGTCAGGGTGTCCGGGTCGTCGTCGAATTCGCCGTGGCCCTTCGCTCCCGAGCGCTGGTCCACCCGCGGCGGACTGACGGGCGCGATCACCGTGTTGTCCGTGCCGCCGATGGCCTCGATGAGCCGACCGGTCGAACCGTCGGGCATCGGCCACGACGTATGGAGGCTCTTCTCGAGGCCGACCATCGGCACCTCGAAATCCCCGACCGACTGTTCCAGGGAGCGAGCCACGAAGTAGAGCAACGACTTGTGGTAGATCGCGACCGGCGGGCCCGGGCACGTGTCGTCCTCCTCGGTCTGCTCCCTCAGGTCGTACGCCGCGAACCGGTGGACCGTCCCGCTGCCGCCGGGGGCGGTCGCGAGGGCCGGCAGCACCCGCTGGACGAACTCGTCACAGCGGATCGCCGCGCCCATCAACTGGAGGGAGTCCACGTCGATCCCCTGTGCGAGGAGCCGCTCGACGACGGCCGCGAGCACGACCGCGCCGGCACTGTGCCCGACGAGATGGACCTTCACCTGACCCGGGTGGCCCGCGACGTAGTGGGTCAATCGCTCGATGAGGAGCGAGACGCCTGGCTCGGTGCCCGGTTCGTGCGACGTCCAGTCGATGGGCGCCCCCGACAGCGGCGACGATGCGAGCCGCGCGTTCTGCTTCATCTCCTCCCACAGGGGCCGGACCTCGCGCCCCACACCCTCGAGCTTCCGGTCCACCTGCTCCTCGATGCCCTGGAGCAGGCCGCCGAACGGGAGCGCCTCGCGCAGCTTGTGGCCGACGTAGCCGAAGATCGTGCTGAGCGCGTCGCTCTCCCAGACGATGTGGATCGGGTAGATGCCGTTCGTCCGCCACCAGTCGATCATCCGGTCGGCGATCGATACACCCGAGTCCTCGCCGACGAGCCCGCCGTGGGCATAGAGCACGATATGGCGGGTCTGGTCCGTCGCCCCGGCGACCCAGTCGTCATGGTCGGCCGCCATCTTCGTGACGAGGGCGTCGATCTGGGCCGGGCTGCTCGATACCTTGCCGGTGCCCGACGGATGACCGCCGGCGGCGACATCCACGACGTAGCCGGGCAGCCGGGCCAGGTCGGGGCCGCCGGACGCGACGAGGCCGGCCGACGACGGGACCATGACCTTCGACGCCTGGGTGAAGCGTGCCTGGGCAACGCCCGGCCGGGCGACCCAGGCGTCGTACGCATTGGCCAGCCAATCCTCGTAGCGCAGGGTCGCGTAGCCGTTGTGGCCCCATTCGACGCCCCACGAGTTCTGGACGAGGAACCCGATCTCGTTGTAGCCGGCGATGAGGAATGCATGCCCGCCGAGCGGCG
>DASVIK010000085.1:0-8707 GCA_036382135.1 Candidatus Limnocylindrales bacterium
AGCGGCCGACGCGGCGCTCCTTCGCCATGCCGACGGGATGGCCCATGCCGACGTGCTCGCCTACATGTGCGATGTCGGGCTCATGGCCCCCGAGCGTGCGGCCAAGCAGCTCGAGTTCATCGAGCATCCGCTGTGGCGCACCTACGTGTTCGTGTACTCCGCGGGCGAGGAACTGCTGCGCCAGTGGCTGGACGCCGCTCCGCCGGCGGATCGAGCCACCCGCTTCGGGCGGCTGCTGCACGAGCAGCTCACGCCGGGCGCGATCGCCGACGAGCTGGCGGCGCCGGGCTGAGGGTCGCGTGGGCCCCGGGTCAGGCCGTCGCCCAGGCGGCCGAACCTGCGACGATCGGCTGGAGGACGGCGATCGGGCCGAACACGAGCCACTGGTAGTCGAAGAACGGCAGGACGCCGCCCTCACCGAGGGCGAGCTGCCAGACAAGGACCTCGGCGACCACCACGGCGATGAGCGCGGCCCCGATCGCGATCGTGCGCCGCCGCCGGACGGGGACGCGGGTGCCCCCGCCGAGGCGCGCGCCGACCCCCGTCCCGAGCCCGAGCACGAGGGCGACGACCACCAGTGGTTCCGAGACCGCGAGTGGCGAACCGAGCAGCACGAGAAGGAGGCCGCCGATCGCGGCGGGACCCACGGCGCCGACGAACGCACGAAGGACCGTGCCGGAGGGGGTCGCCTCTGCCCCCGCGTCGGCCTCCGCGTAGCGTTCGGAGGGCGGGCGCTCCAGGGTGCGCTGGGTCGGTCGCACGACCTCGCCCGGCGTGGGTCGTCGATGCTCCGTCGGGGGCGACGACGACGATGCCTCATCCGTCGTGGCGGCTCGCCCGGGGGTCTCGCGCGGCGCGGTCGGGTCCATCGGGCCATCGTATAGACTTCGGTCCCGTGAGCCATCCGAACCTCGGCCTGCCGCCCATCGACCGGACCGCCGGCTTCCCGGCGGCTGCCGAGCGGTTGCGGACCGCTCGGATCGACCTCGGCCGGCGGGCGCTCGAGGCGATGGTCCAGGACGACCCCGGCCTGCGTGAGCGCATCGGCGAGACCGGCCTCAGCCACCTGCTGCGCGACACGGAGGCATGGATCGAGGCGATCGCGCACGCGCTCGGGGCCGGCGACCCGTCGCTGATGCACGCCTTCGCCGAGCAGATCGTCGCGCCGTACCGCCGACGCCGCATCTCGATGGACGACCTGACCCGGCTCGCCGACGGGTTCCGCGCGGCGTTCTCGGCCGTGCTCGGACCGGTCGAACAGGCGTCCGCGAACGCCGCCCTCGACGAGGCGATCGCGGTCTTCCGCTGGCATCGCCGCCTGGCCGGCGATGCGCGCAAGCGGAATCGGATCCTCCAGGCGATCTACAAGGGCGCCTGACGCGATGACCATCAAGTGGGTCAAGGTCGACCCGCTCGTCATGAACGGCGAGCCGTTCTGCTACGGCTCGCGCCTGACGGTCCGCCAGCTGCTCGAGCTCCGTCGCTCCGGCTACACCCTCACCGACCTCCTGACCGACCACCCGGAGTTGCGCGCGATGGGCATCGCCAGCGCCTACGCGTACGCGGCCGGCCATCGCGACCGGTTCGCGGAGTTCTTCGGCGCCGATGGCTCGCTCGGAGGTCCCGGCCTCACCGACGCGGAGGCGGCCATCCTGCCGCCCGAGTTGCGCATCCCGGGGGTCGTCGTCGGGACGTCCGCCGCCGTCCGCTAGGTTTCGCCTCGCCCGCATCACCGTGGCCTCAGCCGCCCCGTCCGGCGCGCGCGACGTCCGCCCGAAGGGTCAGATGACGCCACGGGGATCGTCCGGTCGGCTTCCAGCCATCCTGAGGTCAGATGCGTGTCGGGGGAGCACTGGACCCGAGCCGCGCGGCCTTCGAGGCCGAGGACGACGTCGAGAACCTTGCGGTCGTGCTCACGAAACGGAAGCCAGGCGGCCGGCGCGTGGTTTCGAAGCGTCGCGGCGAGCCGAATGCTTCGTGGACACGCATCTGACTCTTGCGGTCTCAGCTCGTGACCGCGCGGCTGCTCCTCGAACTGCGCAGGGCTCGCCTCCGGAGCAGTAACCGCTGCCCGCTGCCGGATCTCCGCGCGCTGCGTCCATGGGAAGCGTTACGTGGTTCAGGCGGTTGGCGGAGCGCGACATCTCGCCCGATCCGTGCTCGGGCTTCCCGATGGATCGGCTTCCGGTCGCAGTGGCGAGCCCTCCTGGCCGCTTACCGTGCTCCACAGCAGCACTGCGCAGTTCGGCCGCCCGCCACGTCGCGATGTCACGAGGGCCGCGCCGCCCGCCACGCCCGCCCGGGCGGCTATTCCGAGTCAGGTGGTAGGATTTGATCATGTCCGATCAGCCAGCCACGATCCCGGCTTCCGCCGACCCAGCGACGGTCCCGGCGCCGGCCTTCGATCCGCAGCGCCGCGCCACCGAGCTGGCCATCCTCGATGCGCTGCGGGGCGTCGTCGACCCGGAGATCGGGATGAACGTCGTCGAGCTGGCCCTGATCAAGCAGATCATCCTCGGCCCCGACTCGACCGAGATCAAGATGATCCTCACGACCCCGTTCTGCCCCTACGCCGGATCGATGATCCAGCAGGTCAAGGAGCAGGCCGAGTCGGTCGTCGAGCACGACGTCAAGGTCACCCTGCTGGCCGAGCGCTGGGATCCGCGCGAAGCCGGCCTGATGTGGTGAGGCGCACGACACCAGCTCGATGAGCGCACCACCTCCCTCGCGCATCCGCGACTCGGCGGTCGCGACCGGCAAGGGCGACGACGGGACGACGGGGCTGCTCTTCGGCGGCGCCCGGATCTCGAAGGACGACCCCCGGACCGAGGCCTACGGCACGATCGACGAGGCCGTCGCGGCCCTCGGGCTGGCCCGGGCCGAGCTCACCGTGAAGGCCCAGTACGGAACCCTGCCGGCGGGCCTCGGCGGCCTCGGGCCGATCGTCCTGCGGCTCCAGCGCGAGCTCTTCGTGGCCGCCGCCGAGCTGGCGACCGGGGCCGACGCCTGGGACCGCCTGCGCGACGGTGAGACCCGGGTGGACGCCGCGATGGTCGACGGCCTCGAAGCGCTCCTCGCCGAGACCGAGGCGGGCATCGAGATGCCCCACGAGTTCGTCGTCCCCGGGGAGACGCGGACGAGCGCCGCGCTCGAGCTTGCCCGGACGATCATCCGCCGCGCCGAGCGTCGGGCGGTCTCGCTCCAGCGGTCAGGATCGATCGCTGGCGTCCACCTGCTACCGTACCTGAACCGCCTGGCGGACCTCGTGTGGGTCCTCGCCCGCGCCGCCGAACAGGCTGAAGCACGCTCGCCGGTCCCGGCACGCACGCGGCGTGCCCGCTCCCGGTAACGACCCAGATCCTGATGCGTCACTCCACCACCCAGCAGAGGTGCAGATCATGAATCAGTACGGTTCCGGCTACTCCCCGTCCCAGCTCGGCGTGCGGCCGGCCGTCGCGCTCTCGACCGCTCTGCTCTCGCAGGCGTTCCTCTGGATGTTCCTCGGATTGCTCGTGACGACCGCGGTCGGCTGGGCGGTCTCCCAGATGTCCGAGACGCAGCTCGTCAAACTGTCGGGCCTGTTCCTGCCGGTCGTTCTCGTGCAGTTCGGCATCGCGATGGGGCTCGGCTTCGCCATCCGGCGCATCCCCGCCATGGTCGGGCTCGGCCTGTTCTTCGTCTACGCGGCGATCACGGGGATCACGCTCGGCTTCATGCTCCTCATCTACACGACGGCGAGCGTCGCCGCGGCCGGCCTGAGCGCCGCCAGCGTGTTCGGTGGGGCCGCCTTCTACGGAGCCGTGACCAAGCGCGACCTGACGAGCATCGGCGCCTACCTGTTCATGGCCCTCGTCGGGATCGTCATCGCGAGCTTCGTCAACATCCTGCTGCTCCACTCATCGACGATGAGCCTCCTCGTCTCGTACGCGGCCGTCGTCATCTTCACCGGCCTGACCGCCTATCACGTCCAGCGCATCCAGCGCGGCGACATCGCCGCATGGGCGGGGACGATGGAGAAGGGTGCGGTGATGGGCGCGTTCCTCATGTACCTCGACTTCATCAACCTCTTCTTCGCCCTCCTGCGGATCATGGGCAGCAGCCGCCGCTGACCTGGTCTTGAGCGCCTCGGGCTCGCGACCGGAACCGCGCCTCACGGTCGCGCTGACGTTCGACCACGACGCGATCTCCTCGGAGGTCCAGCGTGGCGACGGACCGGTGTCCATCTCGCGCGGCGAGTTCGGACCCCGGGTGGGCGTGCCCCGGATCCTCGCGCTGCTGGAGCGTCACGCGATCCCGGCCACGTTCTTCGTGCCGGGCCACACGCTCGCGACGTTCCCGGAGAGCGTCGCGTCGATCGTCGCCGCCGGCCACGAGCTGGGCTGCCACGGCTGGGCCCACGAGGATCTCGCGACGCTCACGGCAGACGCGGAGCGCGACGTCATGACCCGCAGCTTCGAGGCGATCGGCGCGGCGGCCGGCGCCTCGCCGCGCGGCTTCCGCGCCCCGTACTGGTCGCTCTCGGAGCGGACCCTGGCCCTGGCCGCCGAGCTCGGCTTCACGTATGACTCGTCGCTGATGCATGACGACGTGCGCCTGTCCTGGGCGCGGGTCGGCGACCGGCACGGCGTCGAGCGGTCGGTCCTCGGCAGCCCGGGGCCGCTCGTCGAGGTCCCGATCGCCTGGGCGCTCGACGACTGGCCCCAGTTCGAGCCCGGCGAGCGCGGGGTCGGTCCCATGAGTGCGCCGTCCAAGGTCGAGGAGATCTGGACGGCGGAGCTGCGCTACGCCTGGACGAACGAACCCGGTGGCGTGCTCACCCTCACGATGCACCCGGAGGCGATCGGGCGGGGCCACCGGATGGCGATGCTCGAGCGCTTCATCGAGGTGGCACGCGCCCTCGACGGCGTCGTCTTCGACCGTCTCGACCGCGTGGTCGATCGCTGGGCCGCCGCCAACCCTCGCCCGACCGCCTGAGGCTTCACACCGAGGGGCGCCGCCCGAACCCTCAGGCCGGACGCTTCGCGGGCGACCGTGGCGGGCCGCCGCTCGATGCCCCCACGCGTATCACCGGCCGTTTCGCGCGCGACCCGGGACCGCGGACCGGCGGCCTCCCAAGGCCCTCCAGGGCGCGGGTGATCTCCTGCGCGATGTCGAGCCCCCCGGCCGGCGCCGCACTGGCGGATCGGTCGGAGAGGGCGTGCCGAACCGTCGGGTGGGCCTTCGCCTGGACCAGTGCGGTCTCCGCATCGTGCAGCAGGTCGTCGACGACGGCCTCGCCGGCCACGCCCACGGCGATGCCCACGTGCGCGGTGACGAGCACGTCGCGATCGGAGGCGCGGAACGGAGCGGCAAGCCGGCCCTCGACGCGCTCGGCCACCGCGAGGGCGTCCGCGGACCCGGTGACCTCGAGCAGGATGCCGAACTCGCCACCCCCGAAGCGGCCGATCGTGTCGGCCGGCCGGAGGGCACCGCGCAGCCGCTCGCCCACCGCCCGGAGCAGCTCATCCCCGGCTCCCCGGCCTCTCTCGTCGGCGAGGTCGAAGGCGTCGAGACCGACGATCATCACGGCGATCGATTCGGATCCGTCGACGCGGCCCGACGTCAGGGCGTGGCCGATGCGGTCCTCGAGCAGGACGCGGTTGGGCAGTCCGGTGACATCGTCGTAGAGCGCCCCGCGGGAGAGCCGCTCCTGCATCGTCCGGCGCTCATCGAGGTCGCGCAGCGCGGCATCGAACAATCGGGCGTTGGCGAAGGCGATCGAGGCGAGCTGGGCGAACCGCTCCAGCGCTGCCACCTCGCGGCCGTCGAACACCCGCTCGGTCGACCCCGACGCGAGGCCGATCACGCCGACGACACGGCCCTCGTCCGTCAGGGGCGCGGCGACGACCGCGCCGAACGTCCCGGCCGGCAGGTCCAACCGCCGCCCGAAGAACGCGTCGTAGTCGTCGATCGTCAGCGGGCGCCCGGTCTGCCAGACGAGCCCCGAGGCGCCCTCGCCGCGCTGGACGGAGTAGCCGAGCAGGCTCTCGAAGATGCCCAGGCCGCCGCGCACGACGAGTGCCGACCCATCGGGCTCGACGACGTAGATGAATCCGTGCTCCACCCCGATGAGGCTCGCGGCGCGGACCATGATCGTGTTCAGGAGCTCCGTCGGGTCGAGGCGGTCCATGAGCTCGAGCGCCGTCTCGTTGAGGGCCGACAGGTAGACGTCCCGGGCTCGATCCGCATCCGGATCCGTGCCCCGGCGCGACGGCTTGACGAGGTACATCGACCGGTCGGCGGCCGACACGATGGCATCCTTGGTCCGACCGTCCGCCGGATAGCACGCCACCCCGATGCTCGCCCGGACCTGCGGGCTCGTGCCGGGCTCGAACAGGCCACGCACGGCCACCCGGATGCGGTTCGCGATGTCGAGCGCCTGCGTCCGATCGGCGCCGGCCAGCACGACCGCGAACTCGTCACCGCCGTAGCGGTACGCGCGGTCACCTTCGCGGATCGTCTCGGTGATCGCGCCGGCCACCCGCTGAAGGAGCAGGTCGCCGGCCGGGTGGCCGTGCGTGTCGTTGTAGACCTTGAAATCGTCGAGGTCCATGAGGAGGGCCGCGAACATCGTTCCGTCGGAGGCATCGACGACCTCGCCGAGCTCGCGCTGGAACGCACCGTGATTGCTCAAGCCGGTGAGCGAATCGCGGTCGGCGCGCACCTCGGACGCCCGGTGCGCCTGGGCGTTCTGGAGGGCCAGAGAGGCCTGGGCGGCGAACAGCTTGGTCAGGTCGAACTCGTTCGGCGTGAAGTGCGCCTCGACTCCGCCGATCCGCCCGACGTTGAGCGTCCCCTCGACCCGGCCGTCCACGACGAGCGGCACGATGAGCATCGACTCGGGCTCGAACGGGGTGCCCGGGATCTGCACCGAACGGCCGTCGAGATGCACGTCGTTCGAGAACAGGGCCTCGCCGTGCTCGATCGCCCAGCCCGTGATGCCACTGAAGATCGGGCTGGCATGGGCGAGGATGACGTCGGCGTACCGGTCGCGGGCGACGACGGCCCGGCGGACCTGGGCCTCCCAGTCGACGACGTAGAGCCCCAGCGTGTCGTAGCTCACGACCGACCGCAGCGAATCGGCGATCATCTCGAGCACGCCGTGCGGATCGAGCGTCGAGAGGAGTCGCTCGTTCACTTCGATGAGCCGCCGCTGGCTGGCCAGCTGGTGCTCGAGCTCGGCACGGCTGGCCCGGACGCGCTCGGCATTCCCCGCGTTGACCATGGCCTGGGCGGCGTACCCGGCGAAGATCGACATCGTCACCTCGTCGGCGTCCACGAAGCGGTCCCGTCCGACCTTCGAGAGGACGATGACGCCGCACACCGCGTCCTCGTAGGTCATCGGGACCGCGAGCACGGACTCGGGACCGTCGACGACCGATCCGACCGTCAGGCCACGCGGGTCCGCGGCGGCGTCGCCGGTTCGGATCGCCTGGTTGTTCGCGGCGACCCAGCCCGTCAGGCCCTGGCCGATCTTGACCCGCAGTCGGTCGAGCCCCGGGTTCTCGCGGCCCATGAAGTGGCCGGCGAAGGCGATGGGCTCGCACGTGCCGGCCGCCTGGTCGAGCCGATACACCCGGATCGTGTCGCAGGCGATGAGCGTCTGGGCCTCGGCCAGGATCGACGCGCCGATGCCCGCGACGTCCTGGATCCGATTGAGGCGGATCGCCAGGTCGCTGATGGCGCTCAGCCGGGCGCCGAGGCTCTGGATGTCCGCGTGGAGCCGTGCGTTCGCGATCGCCACGGCCATCTGGTCGGCGAACGCGCCGGCCAGTTCGCGCTCTTCGCGCGGCCAGGCATGGGCGCTCCGGTGATACAGGGTGATGAGGCCGACCGCCTCATCACGGAAGATGATCGGGACGAAGCAGATCGTCTCGATGCCCGCGGCACGGTAGGCCTCGCGGATGGGCCGGTGCGTCGCCTGGTCCGGGCGGATGACCCGGATCCGTCGCTCGCGGATCGCCCGCAACCCCATCGTCCCGCTGGCCTGCGTGAGTTGGGCGACCGTGTCGCGCATCTCCTGGCTGAGCCCGCGATGCGCTGCGAGGACCAGCGGATGGGTCCCCGGCTGGAGGAGCCACAGGCCGCTCAGCTCGTTTCGGAACAACCCTGCCGCATCGTCGAGGACCGCCCCGAAGACGGTCTGGAGATCGAGCTTGCCGCTGATCTCCGAGGCGATCCGCCGGAGTGCCTGGGCACGCGTCACGTCGCGGTCGACGCGGTGGGGATGGATCGTGCGGGGATAGGCGGCCAGGAACCGGTCGAGGTCGGCCCGGACGATGCGCCACTCGACGCGGCCGGTCCCGGGTCGCGGGCCACGGACGGCGGGGAGTCGCGCGCTCGCGCACCACGCGCGCACGGTCGCGGGGCGCACGCCCGCGAGGACGGACGCCTCTGCGGCCGTCAGCATGGCAGGTCGCGATGTCGATCGAACGCGACGACCAACTGGGTGACGAGCCTCCACGGATCCCGGGGCGCGATGAAGCTGGGACGCCCGCTTGCGGCTCGTCCCCGGCCTCCTGGTCCGAGTCTCAGCGGCCATCCCACGGTACGTCGGTCCACCCCGTACGGCGATGGCCCAGGAGTACCCCTCCGGTCCCTCAAGCGCCGTAGGGCCGCCGCTACCATCCGACCATGTCCGACGCTCGACTCATCGCGCTGGTCGATG
>DASVIK010000086.1:0-2166 GCA_036382135.1 Candidatus Limnocylindrales bacterium
TCCTTCGTCTTCGACGCGCTCTCGCCCGACGGCCGGTCGATGTACCTGATCGAGCACCTGGCCGGGGCCGACCCGACGCACTACCAGGTGCGCCGGTTCGACGTCGCCACGGGGAGCCTCCAGGACGGCACGATCGTCGACAAGCGCAACATCGGCGAGCAGATGAACGGGTACGCCGTGACCCAGGAGGCCGGCCAGAACGGCTGGATCTACACGATCTACCGCGGCGCGGACGGCGCTTTCATCCACGCGCTCGACGCCGCCGACGGCGTCGCCTTCTGCATCGACCTGCCGGGGACGGACGGCGCGACCACGACGGCCGCCGCCCCCTGGGGGCTCGTGGCCGATCCGTCGGGAGATGCCCTGTACGTGGTCGACCCGCTCCGGAAGACCGTGAGCGCGATCGACCTCACGGACTTCTCCATCCGCCGGACCGCATCGCTGGCGAGCGCGCCGACCATCCGGTTCGCCAAGCTCGAGAACGCGGAGCCCGTCGCCGGCCGCGCGGCGCTGAGCCGTGACGGCAGGACCCTGTACGTCGCCGACACGACGGGGATCGACGTCGTCCGCGTCGCGGACCTCGTCACGACCGGCCACCTCGGCGGGAACACGACATTCCAGAGCCTGGCGATCGGCTCGGCCGGCAGGGTCTACGCCGTCGATGATGCGGGACGGGCGGTGCAGCTCGGCGACGGGTCGGCGTCCGCCACGTCCGGGACCCCGGCGGCGTCCGCGGCGGATGGCCGGTACAGCGCGATCGTCGCAATCGTGCCGCTGCACTGACGCACGGCGGCGACCGAGGGGGCCCCCGGCGCGGCAGCGCCTAGCCGGCGACCGCGAGGAATCGGCGAACCTCGGCGTCGTCGACCTGGTCGAAGCGGACGTACCACGCCCCCACCGCCCCGAATCGGGCCGGGACGGCGACGGCGACGACCGCGTCGGCCACCACACTGAGGGCCGCCACCGCTTCCTCCGCGGCGACGGGGACGGCCACCACCACCCGGACCGCGCCGGCCCGCCGGGCCGCCTCGACCGCGACGAGCATCGTCGAGCCGGTCGCGACCCCGTCGTCGACGAGGACGGCCGTGACGCCGGCCAACGGAACGGCGGGTCGTCCGCCCCGGAGGTCATGCTCGCGGGCGCGCGCCCGGGCGATCTCGGCGGCGGCCGCGTCGGTGAACCCGCGCTCGGACACGTACGCCCCGGCCCATGCCTCGCGCCGGACGGACCCATCGGACGCGACCGCCCCCACCGCAAGCTCCGGCTGGTGCGGTGCGCCCACCTTGTGGGCGACGAGGATGTCGAGGCGGGCGCCCAGTGCCCGGGCGACGGCCGCCGCCACCGGCACGCCGCCGCGCGGGATGCCCAGCACGACGACCCGGGCGGGCTCGTCGGCCAAGGACTGCGGCGGATCGCCGACGGAGGCTGCACCCGCCGCGAGTCGGGCCGCGAGGGCGAGGCCGGCCGCCTCGCGATCGCGGAACCGCGTGCGTGCGTCCGTCCCCGACGGCGTGGCCGCCTGCGGATCGAACGTCCGGCGCCACCAACCCATCCTCGACCCTCCCGGGCGACGCTCCGGTGGTATGCGCCGAATGCTAGTGCCGGGGCGTGGAGAGCGCGCGCTCCTCAGGACGAGCGGCCCACCGACAAAGGGGCCGTTCGGCACATGCCATCGGGGCGATTCTCGGCCCATGCTGAGCGAGTGGTGGGCGTCGGTGGGGACGCCCGGCGCCCACCCCAACCCCCAACCGTGCACGAACCTAGAGTTCGGCGTACCTGCGTGCGGCCGCCGTCAGCTCGTCGCGGAAGGCCGGGTCGGCGATCGCGATGAGCGCCCGGGCCCGTTCCCGGAGACTTCGGCCGAAGAGTTCCGCGACGCCGTGTTCCGTGACGATCGTGCGGGCGTGGGCGCGCGTCGTGACCACGCCGGCCCCGGCCGCGATCTCCCCCACGATCCGCGAGAAGCGCCCGCCGCCCGCCGTCGAGGGCAGCGCGATGATCGCCCGGCCCTCGGACGCGAGCGCCGCACCGCGGATGAAGTCCATCTGGCCGCCGACACCGCTGTACATCTTGTGGCCGATCGAATCGGCCACCACCTGACCGGTCAGGTCCACCTCGATCGCCGAGTTGATCGCGGTCATCCGGGAGAAGGTCCGGATGACGTGG